>NZ_LVEG02000002.1 GCF_001614315.2 Halofilum ochraceum | reverse complement strand
CGCCCTTCGCCCTTACTTCTCCGCGCCGAGCGCCAACGCCCGCTCCCGACTCGCCTCGAACGCCTCACCGGCAACGGGGCCAACGTCCGCATCCATCTCCGGCCAGCCGCGGCTGTGGCGCAGGACGAGATCCGTCAGCGCCTCGATATGATCGTCGCGATCGTTGAGCGCCGGGATGTAGTGCAGCTCGCCCCCGCCGGCCTCCTCGAAGATCTCCCGGTTCTCGCCCCCGATTTCCTCGATCGTCTCAAGGCAATCGGCAGGAAAACCGGCGCACATGACATCCAGGCGTTTCAGCCCCTTCTTGCCGAGGGCCTCGACGGTCTCGTCGGTGTACGGCTGCAGCCAGGGCTCGCGGCCGAAGCGTGACTGGAACGTGATGCGGTACTCGTCGTCGCCCAGCCCAAGCCGCTCGGCGACAAGCCGACCGGTCTTCTGGCAGAGGCAGTGATACGGGTCGCCATTCATCAGATACCGCTTCGGCACACCGTGGAAAGACATCAGCAGCAGGTCACCGCTGCCGTGTTCCGCCCGATAGTCGCGTACCGATTGCGCCAGCGCCTCGATATAGCCGTGATCGTCGGCGTAGTGCTGGATCCAGCGGAACTCGGGGATCCAGCGCCAGCGGTTGAGCTCCTTCGTCGTCGCCTCGAACACGGAGGCGCTGGTGGAACCCGAATACTGTGGATACATCGGCAGCAGCACGATGCGACGGGCACCGGCCGCGCGCAGCTCCGCCAGCGCATCGGGGATCGACGGCCGGCCGTAGCTCATGCCGAGCGCCAACTTGACCGGTCCGGGGGCGCGCTCCGAGAGCTTCGCCTGCAGTGCCTCGGCCTGCCGGCGGCTGATCGACATCAGCGGTGAGCCGTCGTCCGTCCAGATACCGGCATACCCTTTCGAGACGCGCCGCGGCCGGGTGCGCAGGACGATGCCGTGCAGGATCAGGCGCCACTTCCAGCGCGGCAGCTCGATCACCCGCGGATCGGCGAGGAATTGGCCAAGGTAACGACGCAGCGCTTTCGGTGTCGGTGCCTCGGGCGTGCCGAGGTTCACCATCAGCACACCCGTGCATTCGGCGGAACCATGGGCATAGTCGGGCTCACTGACGTAACGGGAATAATCTTCGGCCACGGTGATCTGCTCCGGAGCGGCGCTCCATGTCGATATTCAGGCTCGGCGACGGCGGCGGGACGTGCGCACGCCAACCGGGGTCGGCACCGCTGCATTCGCACGGCGACCGGATGACGATGCAGCGGTATGTTGACGACGTACATACGGGCCGCACGAACCCCGGGTCGTCAGTGGAAATGCGGTGCGCGGCATTGTAGGCTGGGGGTTTCCGGGCCGCAACGAAGCATAATCAAGCGGCGCCCGGAAACGCATGCGTCCCGCCCGCTCCGCAGCCGCCCGGTAGAACTCCGTCGCGGTCCGTGCGTGTGCGTGACGGCACGTATCCGTTGACCCGTCCCATGGAGCCACACATGACCATCACCGTAGCCCTGGTGAAGGAGACCACCCCGGGCGAACGTCGCGTCGCCCTGGATCCGGGCGCCGTCGCCAAGCTGGTCAAGCGTGGCGTGCGCGTGATCGCGGAGAAAGGCGCCGGCGATGCCGCCCGCTATCCGGACGACGCCTACGCCGATATCGAATTCGTCGATGACGCCGCGACGGCGCTGGGCGCCTGCGACGTCCTCGTAAAAGTCCATCCGCCGAGCGAGGCCGAGATCGATGCGCTGCCCGAGGGCGCCGTCTTCGCCGGCTTCACCGAGCACGACCGTCATCCGGAAGCGATCGCGCGCATGCGCGACCGCGGCATCACCGCGCTGAGCTTCGAACTGGTGCCGCGCATCACGCGCGCGCAGTCGATGGATGCGCTGTCCTCCCAGGGCACGATCACCGGCTACAAGGGCGCGGTCATGGCGGCCGAGCTGTCGGGCCGGCTGTTCCCGATGCTGACGACCGCGGCCGGCACGATCCGCCCGGCCCAGGTCGTGGTCATCGGCGCGGGCGTCGCGGGTCTGCAGGCGATCGCCACGGCACGCCGGCTCGGCGCCCAGGTCGAGGCCTATGACATCCGCGCCGACGCGCGCGAGCAGGTCGAGTCACTCGGCGCCAAACTGATCGACACCGGCGTCGACGCGACCAGCGAGGGCGGTTACGCCCGCGAATTGACCGACGAGGAGAAGGCGAAGCAGACCGAGGTCCTCGCCAAACGCCTCGAGCGGGCCGACGCGGTGATTGCCACCGCCGGCGTACCCGGGCGGCCGGCGCCTAAGATCATCTCCGCCGACATGGTCGCAAACATGAAAAACGGCGCCGTGATCATCGATCTCCGCGCCGAGAACGGCGGCAACTGCGAACTCACCAAGCCCGGCGAAACGGTCGAGCACGGCCGCATACTGATCGCCGGGCCGAACAATGTGCCGAGTCTGGCCGCGGTCCACGCGAGCGAGATGTACGGCCGCAATCTGCTCGCACTGCTGGATCCCGTGCTGGGCGAAGAGGGCGTGCACGTGGATCTCGAGGACGCCGTGTTCGATGCCTGCGCACTGGTCCACGCGGGCACGGTCCGTCACGAAGCCACGCGCCAGAAGATCGAGGGGGAAGGCTGATGGAAGGCTTCATCGCACTCTACATTTTCATGCTCGCCGCGGTAGCGGGGTATGAAGTCATCTCCAAGGTGCCGGTCATCCTGCACACGCCGCTGATGTCCGGATCGAATTTCGTCCACGGCATCGTACTGGTCGGCGCGATGGTGGCCATGGGGCACGCCGAGGGCGCGCTGGAGCTGACCATCGGCTTCGTCGCCGTGTTCCTGGCGGCGGGCAATGCGGTCGGCGGCTACTTCGTCACCGAGCGCATGCTCGATATGTTCAAGTCGAGCGGCGACAGGGAGAAGCGGGCATGACGCTGGACACCCTCATCCAGGCGGCGTATTTCATCGCCGCCATCCTGTTCATCCTCGGCCTCAAGGGCATGAGCTCGCCGAAAACGGCGCGCCGCGGCATCGTCTGGGCCGGCGCCGGCATGGTGCTCGCCACGCTCGTGACCTTCCTGCACGAGGGGCTGCACAACTACGCGCTGATGGTCGTGGCGATGGTCTCGGGCGGCGCGGTCGCTTACGTCAGCGCGAAGCGCGTGGCGATGACCGACATGCCGCAGATGGTCGCCCTCTACAACGGCATGGGCGGCGGCGCCGCGGCCGCGATCGCGGCCAACGAGATGCTGGGCGACAACGTGCTCTCGCCGCTGGTGCTGGTGCTCGCCGTCGCCGGCGCGCTGATCGGCACGATCGCCTTCACCGGCTCGCTCGTGGCCTTCGCGAAGCTGCAGGGGATCGTCAAGAAATCGCCGCGCTCCGCCGCGATGCAGGTGTTCAATATCGGCCTCGCCGTGGCCACGGTGATCGCGGCCATCGCCGTCGCGGCCGGCGCCGAATCCGGCGTGGTCCTGCTTCTCTTCTTCATCGCGGCCGCCGTGATCGGCATTACCGTCACCATGCCGATCGGCGGCGCCGACATGCCGGTGGTGATCTCTCTGCTGAACGCGCTGACCGGTCTCGCCGTCGGCTTCGAGGGCTTCGTGCTCGGCAACCCGGCCATGATGATCGCCGGCATCGTCGTTGGCAGCGCCGGCACCCTGCTGACGCAGCTCATGGCGAAGGCGATGAACCGCTCCCTCGCCAACGTCCTGTTCGCCGGTTTCGGCACCGACGAGGGGGCCGAGGCGGCGGAGGGCAGCGGCGGCATCATGAAAGAGATCGACGCGACCGACGCGGCGATCATGCTGTCGTACGCGAGCAAGGTCATCATCATCCCGGGCTACGGCCTCGCGGTCGCCCAGGCCCAGCACAAGATCTGGGAACTGACCGAACTGCTCGAAGAGCGCGGCGTGAAGGTGAAGTTCGCCATCCACCCGGTCGCCGGGCGGATGCCGGGTCACATGAACGTGCTGCTGGCCGAGGCCGGCGTGCCTTATGACAAAATTGCCGATCTCGAGGACATCAACGCCGAGTTCCCGCAGGCGGATGCCGCCGTGGTCATCGGCGCCAATGACGTCGTCAATCCGGCCGCGCGCACGAAGAAGGACAGCCCGATCTACGGCATGCCGATCCTGGATGCCGACAAGGCCCAGCAGGTGATCGTGGTCAAACGCGGCCGCGGCGCCGGGTTCTCCGGCATCGAGAACGAACTGTTCTTCGCCGATAACACGCAGATGCTCTATGGCGATGCCCAGAGCGTCGCCGGGGAACTCATCACGGGCGTGAAGTCACTCTGAGCGGTACCGTGCCGGGAACGCTGTACCCGGGGTTCTCGCCAAGGCGCGAAGGGCGCCAAGGAACGCAAAGAAATCGATTCAGTACGTAGGCCGGCTTTTGCCGAAGGCAACAGCCGGCGCGCCCGTTGTGCGGTACCCAAGCTCGACTGCCGGCTGGCTCCCTTCGGTCGCAAGCCGGCCTACATACTGAACACTCAGCACCCGCACACTCCGCCACGCAGGCCGGACTTCGCCCGCAACGAAATGGAGGGCGAATGCCGCCGTCGCCTCAACCCGATCACGTCTTCGACCGAACGGCCCGCCGGTTGCCAGACAAGACCGATCGACCGTGTTCAACAAGGGACACGACGCCCCGTCAGCAACCCATACAGCGACGCTCAGGGTAACCACCTACACCCACGCATGGCTCTGACAACAAGACAGAAAATCCCTCCGCGCAGACCCCGCAATTCGGGCTATCCATTCATCGTGCAACGTGTTATGCACAATCGGCCTCGCCCCGATGACGGCGATACTTCGAGCCCAAGAACGCTCGTGAGTGCACACGGGGAATCGGCGGAAACATCGTAAGCTACTGTTTTAAAAGAGAAATTTTGGATGATCAGAAACCATCCAATTTGATGACCGTTGCATGACGCTGCTATTCGCGGCGTTTTCCACCCAGACTATCCACAGAGTTATCCACAGAAATTGTGGATAATGGGAGAATCTCCTACGGACACCGGCAGTTGGACGAAACTCTTGAACGAGCGTCCAGCATAACCCTCCACATCAGTCGACCAGGACCCGGTATCAGGACTCCGCTCGGGCCACGCGGACCGGTACACTGACGCCCGATGATCACACGGCCCCGCCACCCCGCCAGTTCCCGGACGCAGCCCGCGTGAGCGCGCGTGATCACCACGCCGCGGCGGTGCTGCGCGTCGCGGTACCGGGACCGATCGACCGGCTGTTCGACTACCTGCTGCCGGACGGCAGCCAGGCCGACACGGTGCGCCCGGGGAGCCGCGTGCTCGTCCCCTTCGGCCGCAAGCGGCTCACGGGCGTGCTGGTCGAGACGGCCAGCGGCAGCGAACTCGCGCTCGACCGGCTGCGCCGCGCCGAGGCGGTCCTCGACGACGAACCGGCCCTGCCCGCCGACCTGCTTCAGTTGGGCCTGTGGGCCGCGTCCTACTACCACCACCCACCGGGCGAGGTGCTGGCCACTATCCTGCCGGTCGCCCTGCGCCGCGGCGAAACGCCCCGGACGGAACCACCACCACGATGGCGGATCACCGGGGAGGGCCGCGCCGCCCTGCAGACCGGTATCACCGGCGCCCCGGTTCAGGCGCGACTGCTCGACCTGATCGCCGCGCACAGCGACGGTATCGAGGCCTCCGCGCTGCGCACGGTGAGCGATCGCTACCACTCACCGCTGCGGGCGCTGGAGCGCAAGGGTCTGGTGGAGCCGGCCCCGCCCGCGGTCGGAGAGACGCCGCCGGCGGCCCCCGGCCCGGGTCTCAGCGATGCCCAGAATCATGCTGCGGCCACGATCATCGAGAACCTCGGTGGCTTCCGGCCGATCCTGCTCCGCGGCGTCACGGGCTCCGGCAAAACCGAGGTCTATCTGGAGGCGATGAAGCGGGTTGTCGAGGCCGACCGGCAGGTCCTCGTGCTGGTGCCGGAGATCGGTCTGACACCACAGTTGCTGGCACGCCTTGCCCGCCGCCTCGGCACGACACCGGCCGTCCTCCACTCCGGCCTCAACGAGCGCGAGCGCCTGGCCGAATGGCGCCGCGCGGGCAGCGGTGATGCCGCGGTCGTCCTGGGCACGCGCTCGGCGGTGTTCACGCCACTGGCCAGGCCGGGGCTGATCGTGGTCGACGAGGAGCACGATCCATCACTGAAACAGCAGGACGGCTTCCGTTATCACGGCCGTGATCTGGCGATCGTCCGCGCCCAGCGTGCCGGCATCCCCGTCGTGCTCGGCTCGGCGACCCCCTCGCTGGAAACCCTCGCCAACGCCCGCCGTGGGCACTACACCCGCGTCGATCTGGACGAGCGCGCGGGCGGGGCCAGTCCGCCGCGCCTGGAACTGGTCGACGTCCGGCGCCGACGGCTGACGGAAGGGCTGTCCGCCCCCCTGACGGAGGCGATGGACGAGACCCTGGCGGGTGACGGCCAGGTGCTGCTGTTCCTCAATCGGCGGGGCTGGGCACCGACCCTGATCTGCGACGACTGCGGCTGGACGGCCGAATGCGCCCGCTGCGACTCGCGCATGACCGTTCACCAGCAACGGCGCCGCCTGCGCTGCCACCACTGCGGCGCCGACCGCGCGGTGCCCGCTGCCTGTACCGAATGCGGCAGCGAGGCCCTGCTCTATCTGGGCCAGGGCACCGAGCGCGTGGAAGAGGCGCTCGCGGACCGCTTCCCCGACGCACCGGCGGAACGGCTCGATCGCGACAGCGTCCGTCGGCGCGGCGAGCTCGACGCCAAGCTCGAGCGCATCCGCAGCGGCGAGGCGCGCATCCTGCTCGGCACCCAGATGCTGGCCAAGGGCCACGATTTCCCGGGCGTGACGCTGGTCGGTGTACTGGACGCAGACCGCGGTCTGTTCGGCGCTGATTTCCGGGCCGCCGAGCGCCTCGCCCAGACCGTGCTGCAGGTCGCCGGCCGTGCCGGGCGCGGCGAACGCCCCGGCCGCGTCCTGATCCAGACCCGCAATCCCGAGCATCCGCTGCTGCGCTCGCTGGTCACCGAGGGCTACGACGCGCTCGCCGAACGCCTGCTGGACGAACGCGAAGAGGCCCGCCTGCCGCCCGCGGCCAGGATGGCGCTGATCCGCGCCGAATCGACACAGCCGGAAGCGGCCTCGGCCTGCTTGCGCGCGGCCGCCGCCGAACTCGGCGATCCACCGCCGCCCGACCTCGAAGTCTTCGGCCCCGCCCCCGCACCCATGGAACGCATCGCCGGCCGCTACCGCGCCCAGCTGGCCCTGCAGTCACCAAGCCGGCGACCGCTCCACCAGGCCCTCCGGATCCTCCGCCCCTGGCTCGAAACCGCCCGCGAGGCCCGCAAGGTGCGTTGGTCCATCGATGTTGATCCGGTGGAGATGCTCTAAACGGCAAGAACCACGAATGAACACGAATGCGCTTTGGGTCCCCACGGGCTTCTGGAACTTCGCTGTTCGGGTTCTGAAAAAAGCATAACCAAAAAATGAACGAAAAATGGTCCGGTCATTATTCGATGTCTTCGGCAGCGTTTAACCCATAGCGACATCCGCAAATGTCTGTTTTACGTCGCTGTGAACCAGAAGAACTATTTTTCGTCCATTTTTAGTCCATTTTTTGGTTATGAATTGGCTCCCTGTCCCCTGCACTGCCCAACAGCGAAGCTCCGCAAGCCTCCGGTAACCCCAAACCCCATTCGTGTCCATTCGTGTTCATTCGTGGTTCTCAACACTCTCCGGCCCGAAGGTTCCTAAAACGCGCACCACGGCGGTAGAATGCCGGGCTTCCCGTACCGCCCGTCCCTGAATCCGGATACCGCTTGTGAAGGATACTGTCGCCAGTCTGATTCAGCGTGCGCTCGATGCGCTTGTCGAGCAGGGCACGCTCGCCGCCGATGCGCTGCCCGAGGTCCGCGTGGAGCGTGCGCGTGACCGGGGGCACGGGGATTTCGCGACCAATGTCGCGCTGGTGATGGCCAAATCCGCGCGGCGCAACCCGCGTGAACTCGCGGGCGAGATCGTCGCCGCGCTGCCGGAGGACCCGGCGGTGGCGAGTACCGAGATCGCCGGGCCCGGCTTCATCAACTTCTTCCTCGCCAGCGGCGCGCGCAGTGACGTGGTCGCGCGCGTGCTCGATGCGGGCGAGCGCTACGGCCGCAGCAACACAGGTGCGGGCGAGACCATTCACATCGAGTATGTCTCGGCGAACCCGACCGGGCCGCTGCACGTCGGCCATGGCCGTGGCGCGGCGTTCGGGGCCAGCGTGGCCAATCTGCTGGAGGCGGTCGGCTACGACGTCCACCGCGAGTACTACGTCAACGACGGCGGCCGGCAGATGGACATCCTCGCGGTCAGCGTATGGCTGCGTTATCTCGAACGCCTCGGCGAGACGGTGCCGTTTCCGGCCAACGGCTATCGCGGTGACTACATCCGCGCGATCGCGGCGTCGCTGTACGAGGCACGGGGCGATTCGCTCCTGCGCCCCGCGGCCGAGGTGACCGCTGATCTGCCGGCGGATGAGCCCGACGGGGGCGACAAGGAGGCCTTTATCGACGCCCTGGTCCGGCGCGCCCGCGCGTTGCTGGGTCAGGACTGGGGCATCGTGTTCGAGCACGGCGTGGCCGAACTCGTCGAGGAGATCCGCGACGACCTCGCCGGTTTCGGGGTCGAGTACGAGGACTGGTTCTCCGAGCGCAGCCTGTTCGATACGGACGCGGTCGACCGCGCCCTGGAGCGCCTCGACGCCAACGGGTATCTCTACGAACACGAGGGCGCGAAGTGGTTCCGCTCGACGGAATTCGGCGACGAGAAGGACCGCGTCGTCATCCGCGAGAACGGCGACAAGACCTACTTCGGTGCCGACATCGCCTACCACTGGAACAAGATCGAGCGCGGCCACGAGCGCGTGATCGATGTGCTCGGCGCCGACCACCACGGCTACATCGCTCGCATGCATGCCGCATTGCAGGCCCTGGGCGTCGCGAAGGACCGTTTCGAGGTCCTGCTTGTCCAGTTCGCCGCACTCTGGCGCAGCGGCGAGAAGATCCCGATGTCGACCCGCGCCGGCCAGTTCGTGACCCTGCGCGAACTGCGCGAGGAAGTCGGCGCCGACGCGGCGCGTTTCTTCTACGTCCTGCGGCGCAACGACCAGCATCTCGACTTCGACCTCGACCTGGCCAAGGCGCAGACCCAGGACAACCCGGTCTATTACATCCAGTACGCCCATGCCCGCATCCGCAGCGTCATGCGCCAGCTCGAAACCCGCGGGCTGCAATGGGACCGCGCCAATGGCCTAGCGCATCTCGATCGCCTCGGAACACCACACGAGACCAACCTGATCGAGGCGCTGGAACGCTATCCGGAACTGATCGAACAGGCCGCTGCCAACCGCGAGCCGCATCGCGTGTGCTATTACCTGTTGGAGGAGGTCGCCAACGCCTTCCATACCTGGTACAACGCGGAGGCGTTCCTGGTCGACGATGCCGACCTGCGGGACGCGCGACTGGCACTGATCCAGGCAACGGGGCAGGTCATCCGCAACGCCCTCGCGCTGGTGGGCGTTTCGGCGCCGGAGGAGATGTAACCCATGGGACGCGCCCAGCCGAAGCGCCAGAGCAACCGGCGCCAGGCCGGCGCCAGCCGAGGTCTCCCCGGCTGGGCCATGCTGACGATCGGCCTGATCATCGGCCTGTTCGTCGCCTTCCTCGTGTACCTCGACGACCTCGACTCGCCGCCCTCGAGCGCGGTGGAACGCCAGCCGGCCGAGGAACAGACCACGGTTACCGAAGAGACCGCCTCCGGCGAAGAGGACGGCGCCGACGACTCCCCACGGTTCGAGTTCTATTCGATCCTGCCGGAACTCGAAGTGGTTGTCCCGGACGCCAGCGAAGAAGGTGGCGGAGCGGTCGAGGGGGCCCCCGGTGCCCCGGAAGACTCCGGCGAGAGCGATACCGGCACCGCACCGGCGCCGGATAGCGATGCGCGCTTCTATCTGCAGGCGGGCTCGTTCCAGAAGGCCGAGCAGGCCGACCGCATGAAGGCGCGTATCTCACTCCTCGGGCTCGATGTCGAGATCCAGCAGGTCAAGATCAACGGCGAGGACTGGCACCGCGTCCGTGCCGGCCCCTTCACCGACCCGTCGAAACTGAAAAACGCCCAGAAGCGCCTGCGCAGCGACGACATCGACTACCTCGTCACCCGGGACAAATCCTCCGGCTGATGGATGGCTGGGGCGCACTTTGTCGGGCTGGAAGCCCGACCTACGGCTCCAGAAGCGCCTCAACACACCGTGGGCCGGACTTAACCACCTTCAGGACACCGCAAACGCGTCCGCTGGGGTGAACGGACATCGATCAACAGCGCTCGCTGTGCCAGTTGCATGTCGGGCTGGAAGCCCGACCTACGGGTCCAGAAAGCGTCTCCATGGACCGTAGGTCGGACTTATAGTCCGACACCGGTTTCAGAATTCCACCAACGCATCCGCCAGGGAGGGCATACGATGGGTTACGGCGATCTGCGCCGCGGGCGCTACTCGGCCATCGGTCAGGCCTATCTCGTCACGAGCGTCTGCGCGCAACGGCGCCCCGTATTTCGCGAATCCCGTTCCGCCGAGGCACTCATCCACGGACTCCGCCGTCTGTAGACGGACAGCCAAGCGGACTGGCTGGCGTGGGTGCTAATGCCCGACCACCTCCATGCGCTTGTCTCGCTCACCGGGAAACTCTCACTGTCACAGGTCATGCAGCGCGTGAAAGGCCGCTCCTCGCGTGCACTGGGCGGCGGCCTGTGGCAGCCGGGTTTGCACGACCACGCGCTGCGCGCCGAAGAGGATCGGGTAGCCGTCGGCCGTTACGTCATCGCGAATCCCGTGCGAGCCGGTCTGGTGACTTCACTGCGGGATTGGCCATATTGGTATTGCAGGTGGTTCGAGCCCGGTGACGACCCGGACGATCTGCTGCGGGAAGATTGAAACGACACCGGGTGATATTCCGATGTCCGTAGATCACTGGACGTGGTCGGTGTCGGGCTATAAGCCCGACCTACAGTCCATCGAAACGCTCTCTGGAACCGTAGGTCGGACTTCCAGTCCGACACCTGCGTTTCAGACATCCCGGGATTCGGATATTCGATCCCGTGCCCTGAAACCCGCTTGCCCCTACAATGACCGACCGCACATAACCCGCTTACCCGATGACGGAATCCGTACCGGACACGACCTTCGACTGGGCCGAACTCGATGACGCCATCGCCATCGCGGCGGCGCCCGAGCGGGCGGTTCTGCGGAAACGGCTCAAGGGGCTCAAGCGTCGTGCGCGCGACGGCAAGCCGTATGACCGGGGCCTGAAACGCCTGCGGGCGGATATCGACGCCTCGGCACGCCGGCGTGAGGCCCGACTGGCTTCAAGGCCAACCCCGGAATACCCGCCCGAGCTGCCGGTCTCGGCGGCACGCGAACGCTTGCTGGAGGCGATCGCGGCGCACCAGGTGATCGTGGTCTGCGGCGACACCGGCTCCGGCAAGACCACCCAGCTGCCGAAGATGTGCCTCGAACTCGGGCGGGGGGTCGAGGGGCTGATCGGCCACACCCAGCCGCGGCGTATTGCCGCGCGCACGGTGTCCGCGCGCATCGCCGAGGAGCTCGGCGGCGAGGTCGGCGGGACCGTCGGCTACCGGGTCCGCTTCACCGACCAGGTCGCGGACAACACGTCGATCAAGCTGATGACCGACGGGATCCTGCTGGCCGAGATCCGCCGCGACCCGGACCTGGTCGCCTACGACACGATCATCATCGACGAGGCGCACGAGCGCAGCCTCAATATCGATTTCCTGCTCGGCTATCTCAAACGCCTGCTGCCGAAGCGCCCTGACCTGAAGATCATCATCACCTCGGCGACGATCGATCCGGAACGCTTCAGCCGGCATTTCAGTGATGCCCCGATCGTCAACGTCGAGGGGCGCATGTATCCGGTCGAGACGCGCTACCGGCCACTGAATGATGCCGACAGCGATACCCACGAGCGTGACCGCGAGCAGGCCGTCATCGACGCGGTCGACGAGTGCATCCAGGCGGGCCCGGGCGACATCCTGGTGTTCCTGCCAAGCGAGCGCGCGATCCGCGATACCGAGCAGGCCCTGTCAAAAGCCGGTTTCCGCGATCTGCAACTGCTGCCCCTGTTCGGGCGCCTGGCGACCAGCGAGCAGCGCCGGGTGTTCGCGCCGCACGGCAAGCGCCGGGTCGTACTCGCCACCAACGTCGCGGAGACCTCGCTCACCGTGCCCGGCATCCGCTTCGTGGTCGACTCGGGCGAGGCTCGCATCTCGCGCTACAGCGTGCGCTCCAAGGTACAGCGGCTGCCGATCGAGAAGATCGCGCAGGCGTCCGCGGATCAGCGCAAGGGCCGCTGCGGGCGCGAAGGCCCGGGGATCTGTATCCGCCTCTATCCGGAAGAGGACTACGAGCAACGCCCGCGCTATACCGACCCCGAGATCCTGCGCACCAATCTCGCCTCGGTCGTGCTGCAGATGGCCTCGCTCGATCTCGGCGCCGTCGAGGACTTCCCGTTCATCGATCCGCCCGAACGTAGACTGATCAACGACGGCTATACCGTCCTGTTCGAGCTCGGTGCCGTCGATGAACAGCGCCGGCTGACGAAGACCGGCGAGCGCCTCGCCCGACTGTCGGTGGACCCGCGCCTCGGACGCATACTCCTCGCCGGCGCCGACGAGGGCGCTCTCGCCGAGACACTGGTGATCGCCGCGGCGCTCACGATCCAGGACCCGCGCGAGCGGCCGCAGGACCAGCGCGGCGCGGCGGATGCCGCCCACGCCGCCTTCACCGACGAGCGCTCGGACTTCCAGTCGCTGCTGAACCTCTGGGGATTCTGGGCCGACCGGCGCGGGGAACTCTCGCAGAACCGCCTGCGCAAGGTGGCGGCGCAGCACTTCCTGTCGTTCATCCGCATGCGCGAATGGGTCGACCTGCACGGCCAGCTTCGTTCCCAGGCCCAGGACATGGACCTGAAGGCCAACACGGAACCGGCGGCCTACGACAACGTGCATCGCGCCATCCTGACCGGCCTGCTGGGCAACATCGCGCGCCACGAGGGCAACGGCGAGTACCAGTCCACCCGCAACCGCAAGGTCTACATCTTCCCGGGCTCGGGCGTGGCGAAGAAGAACCCGAAGTGGCTCATGGCGGCCGAGATCAGCGAGACCTCGCGGCTGTTCGCGCGCACCGTCGCGGCCATCGACCGCCGCTGGGTCGAGCGCCTGGCCGAGCACCTGCTGCGCCGCAGCTACCGCAATCCGCGCTGGGAGAAGAACGCCCAGCGGGTCGCGGCCGACGAGCAGACCACGCTCTACGGCCTCATCATCAATCCCAACCGCCGCGTGAACTACGGCCCGATCGCGCCCGACGAGGCCCGTCCGATCTTCATCCGCGACGCCCTGGTGGCCGGCGAGCTCGACACCCAAGCCGACTTCTTCCGGCACAACCGGGCATTGCTGGAAGAGGTCGAGGGGCTGGAAGAACGCGCGCGTGTCCGCGACATCGTCGTCGACGAGGGCGCGCTCTACGATTTCTACGACGCCCGGGTGCCGGAAGACGTGTATGACGGCCCCTCCTTCGAGGCCTGGCGCAAGCGCGTGGAGCGCGACGATCCGCAGTACCTGTATCTCTCGCGCGAGGCGCTCATGCAGCGTGACGCGGACGAGGTCACGGGCGGCGCCTACCCCGACCACCTCGAAGTCGACGGCATGAAACTGCCGCTCAGCTACCGCTTCGAGCCGGGCGCCGAGGACGACGGCGTAACACTGACCGTCCCGCGCGCGGCGATCCGCCAGATCCCCGCGGGGCGCTGCGAATGGCTCGTACCGGGGATGCGGGCCGGGAAGATCGAGGCCTTGATCCGCAGCCTGCCGAAACAGTGGCGCCGGCGGTTCGTACCGGCCCCGGATTTCGCGCGCGCGCTGCACCAGCGGCTGACGCCGGACGAGCGGCCCCTGACGGACGCGATGGCCGCCGAACTCGCACGCATGACCGGTGAGACACCGCCGCCGGAAGTCTGGCAGCCGGAACAACTCGATCCGCATTTCCATATGCGCTTCGCGCTCGTCGACGAGGACGGCGTGGCGGTCGACAGCGGCCGCGATCTCGAGGCGCTGGCGGAACGCCATGGCGATGATGCGGCGCGCGAGATCGATACCGGCGAATCCGGCTTCGAACGCGACGATGTCGAGGAATGGGACTTCGGCGAGTTGCCGGACACGGTCGAGATCGAACGCCACGGCATCACCATGCGCGTTCATCCGGCGTTGGCGGTGCGCGGCAATCGCATCGCGTTGACCGTTTTCGGCACGGAGGCGGAGGCCGCGCCCGAACACCGCGCGGGGGTGCGCATGCTGATACGGCGTCGCCTCGGTGGACAGATACGGGACCTGGAGCGCGGGCTCGAAGGGCTCACGCGCGTCGCCCTTCACTTCGGGGCGCGCGTCGACGGCAAGGCGTTCACCCGCGACCTGATCGACGCCACGGTCGAGCGGGCGTTCCTCGGCGATACGCCCAGCCCCCGTTCAGCGACGGCCCTGGAAGAGATCATCGAAGCCGGCCGTCCCCGGCTCTGGGAGACCGCGGAAGGGCTGCTGCGCGAACTCGACGCGATCGGCTCGCGCTACCGCGCCGTGCGCCGGCGCATCGAAGGCAACCTGCCGATGACCTGGATCGAGACCGCGCGCGACGTCTCCGACCAGCTCGACCACCTGATCTTCCCCGGCTTCATCACCGCGACACCCGCGCACCGGCTGACCGATTTCCCGCGTTATCTCGATGCCATCGCCCGCCGACTCGATGTACTCGACCGCGAACCGGAAAAGGATCGCCGCGCACGGGGGGAGATCGAACCCCTGTGGCAACAGGCACGCGACACGCTGCCCGACCCGAGGCGCCTCGCCTGGGCGGACGAGTCCACCCAGGAACTGCGCTGGATGATCGAGGAACTGCGCGTGTCGATCTTCGCCCAGCAACTGGGGACAAAGCAGCCGGTCTCCCCCGGCAAGGTCGAGAAACAGCTGGCGCGCGTCGCCGGCACCGAATAAGCCCATTCCACGACAGCTCCATGTTGCAAAAGGGCCATGCTGTGTCCTCACGCAGAGGCGCAAAGCGCGCAAAGCACAGTCAGAGCCAGAGCCAGGCCACCGTCCCGCCTCAGCGCCCATGGCGTGCTCCGCGCCTCTGCGAGAGCAAAACGAACCACAGTCCAGACCGACGTTCACATAAACACTCCAAGCCCGCGACAAATCTCGCCCGGCCCCCGGATGCGCGGTATGGTGTGCAGGATCTCATCCCGATGGCGCGCACAGGGCAACGGCGGATGGTCCAGGGCAATCACTCAGCTACAGCGGGCATAACCGCCACCGGACCGGCACGGGGGCCAGCCGAGCAACAGATTCTGGATGCCGTCGACGAAGGGATCGTCACGTTCGATACGGCGCAGCGGATCACGTTCATGAACACGGCGGCGCGGCAGATGACCGGCCGCACCGACGCCCCTGGTCATGCTGATGAGGCGGCCGCGGCGCTGCTCGATGAGCTCCGGGCCGAACGATCCCCATGGTCGCCCGACGCATGCCCGATTCGGGCGACGCTGGCGGACGGCGAGAGCCGGCACATCGATCATGACCTCTTCCGCGGCCACGACGGCGGCACCGATCTCCCGATCTCCGGGCACTGCGTCGCCCTGCGGGACAGTGATGGCGGCGTCCGGGGCGCCGTCCTCACGTTCCGCAAGGTCCCCGAACAGATCGACGAGCGCCGTTATCGTGCCCTGATCGCGGCCACCTCGGATTTTGTCTGGCACTCGACCGCCGACGGCCGTCTGGTCGACATCAGCGACGCATGGCTGGACATGGTGGGGATCACGCTCGACCAGGCGCGCGGCTGGGGGTGGGCGGACGTGGTTCACCCGGAGGATCGCGACCAGTATCTCCGGGCGTGGCAGGAGGCGATCCGCTGCGGCCAGCCCTGTGAGCGCGAGTACCGGGTGGTCTGCCGCGACGGGCGGATTCGCCATTTCCTGGACCGTGAGGTGCCGGTCCGGGATGACGATGGCCAAACCTGCGAATGGATCGGTGGCGGTCAGGACATCACTGACCGCGTCGAGGCGGCCGACACGATCCGTCAGGAACGCGAGCGCTATCGCACACTGGTCGAATCGACCTCGGCGATCCTCTGGCGCGGCGACCCCGCCGATTTCCGCTTCACGTATGTCAGTCCCGAGGCCGAAACGATCCTCGGGTACCCGGTCGAGCGCTGGCTGCGGGAGCCCACCTTCTGGCTCGAGCACATCCACCCCGACGACCGGGACTGGGCGCCGCGCTACTGCGCCCGTGCAACCGAGGAACTGCGCCAGCACAGCTTCGACTACCGCATGATCGCCGCCGATGGCCGCACGGTCTGGCTGCGTGATGTCGTCAATGTGCTGACGGAAGACGGGCGCCCGGTATCGCTGGTCGGCGTGATGGTCGATATCACGAGTACCAAAGAGACCGAGCAGGCGCTGGAGTACGTCTCCGGTCTGCAGCAGATTCTCGTCGATATCGCCAGTCGCCTGGTCGCCTCCGGCCCCGACGACCTCGATGACCGGATCAACGAGGCGCTGGAGCGGGTCGGCCTCTACTGCGAGGTGGACCGCAGCTACCTGATCCGCCTCGATCCCGAGGACGGGTCGACGACGCTGACGCATGAATGGTGCGAGCAGGACATCCCGTTGATGCGTGAACAGATCGTGAATCGACCACGTGCACGGATCCCGCGCCTGGTTGAATGCATCGAGCGCGGAGAGACGGTCCATGTACCGCGCCTGAAGGACGCACCACCGGAATGGGACAGCGATCGTGACGACCTCGGGGAACAGGGAATCCAGTCGTTCATCAGCGTCCCGGTCATCACCCGCGGGGCCAGTTACGGTTATGTCGGCTTCGACGCGATCCGCCAGGAACACTGCTGGAGTGACGAACAGATCCGCCTCCTGCGCGGACTGGCGGACGCCCTTGGTGCCACGATCCAGCGCGTCGAAACCGAGGAGATGCTGAGAGAGAGCCGCGCGCTGCAGGATATCGCCGGCCGCAGCGCCCGTGTCGGCGGCTGGGTGTATCACATCGCCGAGGACCGCGTCGCCTGTTCGGACGTCGTCTGCGCCATCCACGAACTGTCGCCCGGGAGCACGGCCACGCTTGAACAGGCGTTGGCATTCTATGCCCCGGAGTCCCGCGAGCGGATGCGAGCGGTCATCGAATCCTCGATCCAGGACGGCACCGCGTACGACGAAGAGGCGGAGCTGATCGGCGCCAGTGGCCGCCACCTTCACGTCCGGGCGATCGGGGAGGCCGTGCGCGACAGCGCCGGGCGGGTCGTCCAGTTGCGGGGGGCCCTCCAGGACATCACCGAACACAAACGCGCGCGCCAGGAGGTCGAGCGCCTCGCCGAACGGGTGAGCCGCACGCTCGAGAGCATCACCGACGCGTTCTTCACGGTCGACGGGGAATGGCATATCACCTACGCGAACCGGGAGGCGGAACGCCTCATCGGTGTCAGCCGCGAAGCGGTCCTCGGCAAATCCTTATGGGCCGAATTTCCCGACCTGATCGGAACCCTGGCCGAGCATGAATACCGCCGTGCGATGGCCGAGAACCAGGCGGTGACGTTCGAATTCCACTACGAATCCGTCGGCAGCTGGTTCGAGATCAACGCCTACCCGTCCGAGGAAGGACTCGCCGTCTACTTCCGCGACATCACCGAGCGCAAGCGCGCGCAGGAGGAGATCGAATTCCTCGCGCTCTACGACCCGTTGACGGGCCTTCCGAACCGGCGGCTGCTGCTCGACCGGCTCGAGCACGCCCTGCACGCGGTGAGGCGCGGCGCGAGCAAGGGGGCGGTACTGTTCCTCGATCTCGATCAGTTCAAGACACTGAACGACACGCTCGGTCACGATATGGGCGATCGCATGCTCAAACAGGCGGCCGAGCGACTCGACCCCTGTGTGCGTACCAGTGACTGCGTGGCCCGCTTCGGCGGCGACGAATTCGCGGTAATACTGGAGGGATTGGATACGGACATCAGGGCCGCCGGCGACGACGCGCACGCCGTGGCCGAGAAGATTCTGGCGGAACTCTCGCGCCCGTACATGCTGGGCGAGCACGAACGCCACACGACCGTCAGTGTCGGCATCACGCTGTTCGGCGACGACCCGGAGGATACGCCGGAAGACGTGATGAAGCGCGCCGATCTGGCGATGTACCAGTCCAAGGATGCCGGCCGGGGCACCGTGCGCCTGTTCGATCCGGCGATGCGCGCGGCCGTGCAGTCACGGGTCGCGCTGGAGGGGGAACTGCGCGAAGCGCTGGACCGCGACGAGATCGCGCCGTGGTATCAGCCGCAGGTGGACGCGGCCGGCCGTCTGATCGGGGTCGAGGCGCTGGCACGCTGGATCCATCCGGAACGGGGCTCGATTTCACCGGCGCAGTTCATCCCCGTAGCCGAGGAGACCGGACTCATCCTCCCACTCGGGGAGCGGATCCTGGAGGCCGCCTGCAGGGATGCCGCCGCCTGGGCCCAACACCCGGAAACGGCCGACCTCAGCGTCTCGGTCAACGTCAGTGCGCGCCAGTTCCATGACGCCGGATTCACCGACCAGGTGCGGGCGACGCTCGCGCGCACGGGCCTGGCCCCGGAGCGCCTGTGGCTCGAGCTGACGGAGAGCCTGTTGATCGCCGACGTCGACGACACGATCCGCACGATGACGACACTGCGCGCGGACGGCATTCGCTTCACGCTGGACGACTTCGGCACCGGCTACTCGTCGCTCGCCTACCTCAAGCGCCTGCCGCTGGATCAGCTCAAGATCGACCAGGGCTTCGTGCGCGATGCGCTCAGTGATCCGAACGACGACGCCATCGTGCGCACGATCATCGTACTCGCGCACACCATGGGCATGGAGGCCGTGGCCGAGGGCGTCGAGACCGAGTCCCTGCGCGAACGCCTCGCCACGCATGGCTGCACGGCCTACCAGGGTTACCTGTACAGCCGCCCGCTGCCCGCCGACGAATTCGCCGAACTCGCGGCACGCGGCCACGAAACGGGCCTGCCATTCGGCGAGGCGTGAATGCACACGCCGTAGGTTGGGTTGAGCGAAGCGATACCCAACAGGATACGACCAGGCCTCTCTACCGGCGCGACACTGCAACCCACGAACATACGGACGAGCCGAGCGGCATCTACCACCGGGTTGGCTTTCCTTCGTCAACCCGACCCGCCAAACCTTGCGCTAGTTGACCAACGGATCGCCATCCACAATGTCGCCGTCCAGCGCGCCACCGGGCGTCAAGACCCGCGTGCCTACGATCCGTCGATCGCCGTCGAGTTCACGTACCTCGAAGGCCACCAGTGCCCCTTCGGCATTCCGGCCGAGGAACCGACCGGTGAGGTCACCCGAATAGGCCTCATCCGTGCTCGGCAGATCGGACACCGTGAAGGTGGTATCCGGGGCGATGGCACCGACGGAAACCGCATCGAAAAATCCCGCGTTCAGGTCGATGGTCTCATCACTGTTCGCCTGGTTACCCAGGAGGATGCCGGCAGCGGCAATACTCGCATCGGAGAAGTTGACGTTGATCTGCAGAGCGGAGACGTCCCAGCGACTGCCATCGGAGCCGAGAGCGGGAGGGCCATCGAGGTTGGTGTACTGCAAGGAACCGTCGAGATCGGCCAGCACTTCGAGTTCGGTCGTCGTCGTGAAGTTCCCGGGGTCCGTGTACGCGTAAACGAAACCGCGCACGTCGCCATCATCGACCGGCCCGGACGGGAACCAGCTCCCCCAGGCGACATCGAAGCCGCCATCTTCTTCCCCTTCGGGCACGATTTCCGTCTGGCCACCCGTGTGTTCCAGTGCGCTCGCATCGACGAAACCGAAGGCGCCGAATTCCGCGCCCACGATCCGGCCTTCGTCATCCCGGCGCACGTCACCCCCGGCGGGTGACTCGTAAACCGCGAATCCGCTGCTGCCAATGAAGGCGCCGCTGAAGGCGGCATCGATGGATTCGCCCGGCCGTGAGACGAGATCTTCGTTTTCACCCTGTTCGAATTCCGGGTCCAGCAGATCGTCACGCTCACCGTCGGTCGAGACCCCATCGTCGTCACCGGAAACCACCGGACGGACTGCGACGTCCTCGATCCGCTCGTCAGCGCGGCCGTCGTCGCCCCCTTCATCGTTCCCGTCCAGAATACCTTCCGGCGGAGCGACAATTCGCCGCGGGCTGCCCGTGTCGGGGACGAAGAAGAACTGGCCGGTGCCAAAGGTGCCCGCTCCCCCGGCGCCCTCGACGACCACCGTGCCATCGTCGACCCGACCGTACAGGCCCGCCTGGCCGCCTCCATCAACGCACGTTGCATCGCAGTAGCGCAGACTGTACGCGGTGCCACGGACACCGAGCGTCGCGACCGAGGTATTCATGCGGTAGCTGTCACCGGAGCCGCCCCCGATCGCGCCGGTGATGGTCCGCATCGCCCCTTTCAGGAAGCTCATGACGACGCTGCCGCCGCCGTCCTCGTCATCGGTGGCGTATTCCTCGACCTCGAAGGTGCTGCTCGGGTCGAGATCCACCATGGCGCCGTCCTTGAAGCGGATCTGGACGCGACCGCGCGCGCTCGTGCGGATGGTGTCACCGGCATGGATGGGATCGCGGCGGCCAAGCCCCCGGCTGGAAACGCCCTCGCGCTCGGCGGTCACACCGCCCATGGCGACAAGGACTCTGCCGACCGGTTCGCCCGATGCCATCACGGCCGTCGATGGTAAGCAGATGAGTACGACCAGAACGAGCCGGCGCATGACAGACGAAACGGATACCTGCATTCGGAATACTCCCCCTGTTAGCGGCGGCCACCCGTATTCGGCAGCCGGCCGCCGGCACACCCCCCGCGATCCGGGTCCGGGGCGTGCCTGAAACCCCAATCATGGTCGGGCCGATCCCACCACGAGTACCGTGCCGGACCCTGCAATCGTGGAATGCACACAAAACAGCCCGGGATCCACGGGTGATCCCGGGCTCGTCCGCACCCACTGAACCGGGCGCTCGTTCGATAATGCCGCCCGTGTCCGCATACACGGGATTGGAAATGCGACGGGCTCCAATCGATTCCGGCCTGCGCGCGGCGTCCGGAAAGATTACGTAGTCGTTCGGCGAGTTGTCAGAGCACAAGCACCGCCCGACCGTACACCCCGTAGGTTGGGTTGAGCGAAGCGATACCCAACATCACCCGATCGATCACATTCACCATACCGACCGGGCGAGGCCTCTTCATCCGGGCCGATACGCATCGAAAACGCTCTTACGTTGGGTTTCCTTCGTCAATACAACCTACACGCGGCTTAATTGAGTCCACCGTCACCCTGTAGAACCTGGGTGCCGACAATCTCCGTTCCCGCACCTTCAACATCGAATACGATAATAGCGCCCTCCGCGTTGCTTCCAAGGAGAACGCCTTCCAGATTGCCGTTGAAGACCTCATCCGTACTTTGCAGGTTGTTCACGGTAAAAGTCGCATCAGGATTCAGGTCGCCGTCGCCATTAACGCTGAACGTGTTCGGGCCACTGAAATTCAGGAATGCCTGGTCGATCGTAGCGTTGAAGAAATCAAGCTGAACACTGGCTGAGACATCGTACGTACCACCATTCTGGTCGACTGCCGCGGGACCATCTCCAGAAGCACTGTCAAAGAAAAAAGTTCCTGTTAGAGCATCCAGTTCCGTCGGCGTGGTGATCCGATCAAGATCGGCATATGCATACGTGAACCCACCATCGGCGCCGCCGGCGATTTCCGGGGCCCCCTGCCAGCGTCCCCAGTCCACTGCGAATAGCGGATCACCGTTCGAGGGATTCGTTATCGTTTTCGTGCCGTTTTCGACCAGATTAAGATCTGATGTATCGACAAATCCGGCGTCGAACTCGGCTCCGACGATCTCACTATCCGAACCGAGGCGGGCTTCCGCTTCGGCGTCCGATCGATAAAGATCAGTACCACGAGCATCGGAACCGACAAAACCACCGCCGAAAAGTACCTCGGCCACGTCACCAGGCCTCGGCTCCCCAAGGTCGGTAGTCTCCGCACTCTCAAAATCCGGATCGAGCAGGTCGGTGTTGGTGCCACCGATGCCGAGGCCATCCTCCTCGCCGGTATCCAGCGGTTTGATACTCACGTCCTCGATGCGGTCATCGTCACCACCGGCGCCGGTCTCGCCTTCGCCTTCGAGAATCCCGTCCGGCGGGGCAACGATCCGCTCTGGGGCGCCGCCTTCGGGGACGAAGAAGTAGTGGCCTTTGCCGAAGGTCCCGGTGCCGCCGGGGGCCTCGACTTCGACGTCGCCATCATCGACGCGGCCGTACAGGCCGACCTGGCCGTCTTCGCCCGCGCATTCGGCATCGCAGTATTCAAGCGCGTAGGCGGTGCCGCGAACGCCGATGGTGGCCACGGTGGTGGTCATGCGGTAGGTGTCTTCTCGGCCGCCGCCGATCGCGCCGGTAATGGTCCGCATGGCGCCTTTCAGAAAACTCATGACGGCACTGCCACCGCCCCCGTCGTCGTCACTGGCGTATTCCTCGACCTCGAAGGTGCTGCTCGGGTCGAGGTCGACCAGCGCACCGTCCTCGAAGCGGATCTGGACCCGGGCGCGTGCCCTCGTGCGGATGCGGTCGCCGGCGTAGATGGGGTCGCGGCGCCCGAGCGCGCGGGCGGACGCATCCTCCTGCTCGGCGGTCACGCTGCCGGTCGCCACCAGCACGCGCCCGACCTGCTCGGCGGCAGCGGCGTGGATGGGCATGAGCAGCAGGCAGGCCACCAGCGTGGCGAGGACGAGGCCGGCCAGCGGCCGATCGGGGTGCGTTCCCTGGCGTGACATGACGTTCGCCTCCTTCGCGTCCGGCCACACGGCGACCGGCCGGTACGCGTCAGTAGAAGTCGTAACGGGCACGGATCTGGAATTCCGTGCGGTCGTACTCATACAGGTTGTTGTTCGACTGATTGCTCGAGTAGCGCAGGTGCGGACCGATGCGCCAGCGCGCGTCGGGCCGCCAGTCGAGCGCGAGGTCGAGTCGGTAGTACTCCTCGTCACGCGCCTCGCTGAAGAACACGCCCGGCTCGTCGTATTCACTCAGGCGGGCCTCGGCGGAACCGCGGAAGGTCCATTCGGGGTTGAGCCACATGCGCAGGCCGGCCTGGACGCCGACGATATCGCGCTCCGCATCGGCCTGGGCCTGGATGCTGTCCTCGTCGTCCGCCTCCTCGGCACCGAAGAAGACCCGTGCGGAAACTGTGGGCCGCAGATCCGACTGCAGCGAGTGCGTAAGACCGCCGCCGATGAGCCAGAGGGTCGAGTCGAGCGCCTCGCGCGTGTCGTACTCGAAGTCGACGACATCGAGCGACAGGTCGGCGGTGGACCGATCCGAGAGACTCAAGCGATAGGTGCCGCTGATGCCGGCCTGGTCGCGGTAGCCATCGCCGTCGAGGTAGAAACGGCCGGCATTGACGGTGCCCCGCAGTTGCCAGTCGCTGCGGCGCAGGAGTGCGCCGAAGCGGCCGTCCACGGTGCCGGTATTGAACTGATCCTCATCGGCGTAGAAACGCCCACGTGCGCCGACCTCGCCGATCAGGTTCACGTCCGGCGCGACGGGATGGCTGACGCGTGCGCGCCCCTCGAGGCGCCCGAACGAATCCGACGTCTCCTGGCTGGCGCTGCCGAGGCCAACCGGGCCGAGAACGGTATCGACGGATTCCTCGGCGGTGGCGCTGTTGACGTTCGAGTCGTAGCCGCCACCGAGTTCGACATAGCCGGACACGGTCGTTTCGTACTGGTCCGCGCGGCGCTGGATCGCGAGCAGATAGCGCTCGATCTGCGCATCGACGTCCGCCGGCGGATTGTGGGCCTGAACGGTGCGGAATTCGCGCCGGGCGCGGCGGTCATCGCCCTGGAGGAAATAGGCGCGGGCGAGCTCCAGGCGGGCGCGGTCAGAACCGGGCTGGGCGATCAGCACCCGCTCCAGCGCGAAGATGCCCTCGTTGAGGGCGCCGGTCTCGACCGCGGCGATGCCGTAGTGGAAATCGAAGCGGGGATCGCCGGCATGCGCACCGACCTGTTCGCTGGCGAGGTCGTAGGCATCGGCGTAGCGGCCTTCCTGCACCAGGGACTCGAGCCGCTCGGGATCGTGCGCCGCGAGGGCACTCAGGGGGATGGCCATCAAGGCCGTGAACGCGAGGATCGAGCCTGCCACCCGGAGACCCCGCTCCGCGGCGCCGGCCCATGACAACGGCAGCCGCAAACGGCTGACGGTTCGCAATGAGCGCTCCATGGCTCTCCCCCGAGATGTTGTTTTTGGTACGGCCGTACGTTGTTCTTACCGGACCGTGTACACGCGGCCCCTCTGCAGGGTCGCGACATATCACGGGAACCGATTGTGCGTCGGAATCCTCACTGGCGCAAATCGGTCAACCCCCTGTCCATGGCAGGGGCAAACTGTCGCGACTCAGGGAAAAGTCCAGACGAGACCCGCCCCCACGTAGTTCACCGGATCCGGATCGATACGGTAGTGGATCCATTCCGTACGCGCGTGGACGTTGGGCGAGATCCGGTATTCGACGCCGCCGCCGACCAGTGCATCGGTCCCCGAGAACTCCTTGCTGAAGCGCTCCCCGGAAGGTGTGCTCGTCGTGACCTTGCCCTCCCAGCGCGCGATGCCGGTGCGTGCGAAGGCCCAGGCCGTCCCCGTGGCGTCGATCGGCGTGCGCGCGATGGCGCTGATATCGAAACCGCGCGGCGTGATCGGGTGCTTGTCGAGTGCGTCGCGGGCAACGACCTCCGCATCGGCGGTACCGGGGTCGATCTCGGAGTCGGTGTCACCCATGTCGAAACCGCCCACCTCGACACCGAGGACGCCGAGCAGCCGGTAGCCGACGAACGCGCGCAGCCCGGCGCCGCCGGAGAGGTCGTTGACGGAGACGCCGGGGTTGCTGCGCTGCAGACGCCGCTCGAAGTCGGACTCGGAACCGGCGATGCCGGCGCCCGCGGTACCGCCCACATAGGCGGTGCCCAGTTCGAACTGCCCCAGCGCGAGCGAGCCGAGCGCGCCCATGATGGTCGGCACTGCGATGCCGGTGTCATCCGGGCCGACGAAGTCGCCGGGCGGTTCCGGCAGGGCCTCCGGGGCCTGTGCACCACCGCTATCGCCGCCACCGACAACGCCGGCCTCACCGGCCTCGAACACGGCGGCCGGACCGGTCCGGCCCAGCACCGTGATCGCGCCCTCATGGGTGTACGTGTACAGGCGATCCGCACTCGACGGCGGGGCACCGGTGACGGTGTCGGGGCGCGGCGAGACCAGATCCCGGAGCGAAGGCGGAAGGGCATCAAGGCGCAGTACCGGGGCGCTGTCGTTGGCCAGGAAGCCGGTCTCACCGGCCGCGAATCCGGCGGTGCGGCCCTCGAGTTCGGCGAAGATTTCGCCATCCCAGGCGCGCACGAACAGCCCGTCGCCCTGGACCGCCGCGGTGCTGGCGTCGGGATCGACGCAGGCGCCCTGGCACAGGAGATCAAAACCGGTGCCGCGAACGCCGATGGTGGCGACCGGCGTGCCCACCTGGTAGCTCTCGGGCTGCTCGCTGCCGATCAGCCCCGTGAGCACGCGCATGCCACCGCGTACCAGGCGCAGCAGGGCGTTGCCCTGTTCGGGTTCCTCGGCCTCGTACTCCCATTCACGCACGACGAACGCCGTTCCCGGCTCGAGCGAGACCTTCGAGCCGTCCGCGAATCGCAGCGCGGCCCAGGCGTCGCCGGCGGTGCGCACGGTATCGCCCTGGAAAACCCGAGCACCCTCGGTCAGCACCCGTGTGCCGCCGTTGCCCGTGCGGGCCTCCACCACGCCCGAGAGTTCGACGACCCGGGCGGCGGCATCGGGCCCGGCATCGCCGGTCGCGGCGTCGCCCGTGTCCGGGCACTGTCCGCGCGGGCACAGGCGGGCATCGAACTCCGTCCCCCGCACGCCGATCGTCGCGACCGGGGTGCGCAGTTGATAGCGTTCCGGCTCGCGCTCGGCGATCCCGCCGGTAATCGCGCGCAGGCCACCGCGCACGAGGTCCATGAACATGCCGGTCAGGCTGGAATCGCCATCCTCGTCGGTGGTGCGCTCGAGGCGGGCCACCCGGAACGTGGAATCGGCGCGCAGGGCGATGCGGGAGCCGTCGGCGAGGCGGAGCACCGCGGCGGCCTCCTCGCCGGTCCGCACCAGATCGCCGACATAGATCGGCCCGTTCTCCTGCAGCGCGCGTGTGGAGCCGCCCGGGCGACCGGCGGTCACCGTACCGCTCACCTCCTCCGCATGCCCCACCTCGCGGGGCGAGGCCTCCGGCGTCGGGCCCGGCCCCTGCGCCTGGGCGCTTGGCGCTCCGCCAGCAAGGCCAAGGGCCAGGGCGCCGGCGAGGAAGGCGACCGGCCCGCGACCGCCGCGGCGCCGCGCCAGTCGCCGACCGATGCCGGCCAGGCCGAGGGCCAGGCCGCCCAGCCAGCCCAGCGCGCCCGTGCCGCTGCTGGTACCCTCCACGGTCTGCGACGGGCGCTCGAACACCCTCCCGCGCACGTCATCCTCGGTGCTGCCGACATAGCTCTCGAACCCCACCACGAGATCGCCGTCGGCATCCATGGCGATCGCGGGTTGGTCCTGCTCGCCGGCGGTGGTCTGGTTCACGAGCAGCGGGCCCGAATCGACACTCCCCCCCGCATCACGCGTGCTGAGCAGGATGCCGCCGCCATCCCCATCGCCGTCGATATCGCCGTCGCCGTCGGCGTCGGCGCTGGGATCGCTCCGCCAGGCGATGGCGGTCTGGTTCGGCTCGAGCAGGGCGATCGCGGGCTGGATCCCGCCCTCGGCAACCACGGTGCGCCCAAGCAGTTCGATGCCCTGGCTGTCGAAGACGCGGTACGCGACCTCGTACAGGCCACTCGCGTAGTCGTCCCACGCGACCGCGAAATCGCCATCGTCGTCCACCGCCACGTCGGGGTTGCCGAGAGGACCAGAGGATCCGGCCGCAACCTGCAGCGTGGCCGCGAGCGGCGAGCCGTTGGCGGCGAATCGGCGGGCCTGGATCTCGTTGGTACCGACGTAACGCCAGCCGATGACGAACTGACCAAACCCGGAACTCGCCACGCTTGGCTGAACGGTGGTCCCCGCCGTATTCGAGGGCGCCTGCTGGCTCGACGTCAGGGCCCCACTGGAGGCGTCGAACAGTCGGTAGGTGATCGAATCAGTGTCGACCGAGTCGTAATAGCCCTGCCAAGTGACGACGATGTCGCCGTCGCCGTCCAGTGCAATATCCGGATTAACCTGATCCCCAGCGGCAACGTCGTCGTTGGCGAACACCGGTGAGCCATTCTCGGTGCCGTCTGCGTTGTAGCGCTGGAAGATTACTTCCTCGGAGTAGCTGGTAGGCCCGGTAAATCCGTAGTAGACATCCCACGCAACCGCAAAATCCCCGTCGTCGTCCATCGCCACCGTGACTCCGCCGCGGGCGCCCGTAGCCGCCGGATCGGCGCGCGGAACGGCGATCTCGGCGCCCGTCGCGGAACCATCCGCCGCGTACCGCTGCGCGAAGATCTCGCCGCCGTCCGCCCAGACCGCGACGAAGCGCCCGTCGTCGGCCATGGCGACATCAGGTGTCTGCTGGTTCGTGTTGGCTGTGTCGGCGGCGAGTTCGAATTCGTCGGTGAGCGGCACGACAGGGAAGGCGGCGACCGGGCCTGAGGCCAGGGCGGCGCCGACGGCGAGGGCGAGCGGGGATTTGCGGAACGGGGGCTGCATGAGAGGGCGTCCCTGCGTGGCTGACCAGTTATGACTGTAATGCGGTCGTGCACGCGATGCCACTACCGGCATGGCCGGGGCTCGCCGTGGCGGTGATGATGCCGGGCGAAAGGGCGTCAGGCCCCCGTTGCTGAGCCGTCTTCGGCCGGCCGCAGGAACCACGCGCTGTTTGGCTCGGTCACCGCATGCCGGGACTCGGCGCGATCCAGTCCGATCAGGTTGGGACGGGTGAGGCCGGGCAGGAAACGCAGGTCGAAGAGCTCCGTCGCCCCTTCCGAGCACTCGAGCAGTCCGGTCCGCACGCCGGTACGCAGATCAACAACGGCGACGCCGCAGCACAGCGGTTCCGAACGCCGTTCGATGGGCATGCCACCGAAGTGACGCTTCTCGCGAATCTTCGACAGGCCCACCAGCGCCGTGTCGCCAACGAAGGCGAGGCCACGCGCGTACCCGGGCAGTTCGGTGACGGTATCGAGGGTACCGGCCTGCGGATCGACCCGGCATAGCCGGCCACGCCCCGAGTCCAGCACGTAGAGGATCCCATCGTGCAGCCGCGGCGAATGGGGCATGGCGAGACCCCGGGCGACCGTCGCGCCCGTGCCGACATCGATCACCACGCCGCCCTCGCTGCGGTCGTCGCGCCAGCCCTGCGCGCGGTCGGTCTCGCCCATCGCCGTGACGTAGCGCGGCTCGCCCGCCTCCAGGGCGAGGCCATTGAGGTGGCAGCGATCCTCGGGCACGAGATCCGTGATGAACGGCGGCGCCCACGCCGGCTCGAAGCTGTAGCCCGAGCTCGGCCGCATCAGGCAGGAGTAGCGGGTGTTGACGACCCAGATACCTTCGCCCGCGCACTGCACCTCATGCGCCTGGACGTCGCCCGTGTGCCAGGTCACCCGCGGCAGGAACAGGGCGTCGTACCAGCTGCCGCGCTGGCGCCCGTATTCCGGGGCGAGCGCCGCGGCATTGGCGAAGACGGTGACATCATGGCGCGTGGCGACGGTCAGGCGCCCGGCGTCGCCGTCGAGTCCCATGGGCTTGTCCAGACGCCGCGGCAGCACCCGTATCTGGCGACCGTCCCAGGAGACGAAGACCAGCATCCCCGCCTGATAGGTCGAGATCGCGAGCGCGCCGCCCGCCGCGGCCAGCCACGCCCGGAATCCCTCATCGGGCGCGACCGCGAGCTGTGCCGTCGTACCGGCCATTACCGCTCAGTCGACCCGCGCATCAACGGTCGGGGTGTGCCCGGCGCGCCCCGCCGCGCGGCGGGGCGCGCTCAAGCGCTGGTCTCCGATACCAGCTGTTGCAGCGCGCGCAGTGCCACGACGGCGGTCGCGTAGTCGATCCGCGGCAGCCGCTGGATCTCGGCCATCATGTTCTGGACGCGGCCGGCATCCATGGCGTGCTCAGCGAACCAGGCGTCGACCGCCGCATCGGGATCTTCCTCCGTGCGCGCATTCAGCACCCGGATGGTCATCTCCCGGTGGCGGTCGTACAGGTCGTCACGCAGCGCGCCCCGCGCGTTGGCGTGCCAGATGCCGTCGACCGGCAGGCTCTCGATCTGGCTGCGCAGCCACTTGAGGCCAAAACGCTCACCCAGCAACGCATAGACGCGGCCCACCTTCTCGACCCGCCGCCCTTCGGTGTTGGCGATGTCGACGATATCGAGGGACGGATACAGCGCGTCGGTAACCGCGATCCGCCGGGCCAGCTTCTGCGGCACGCCCTGTCCGGTCATCTCGGCGGCGATGTCATCCATCGCCCCGCGCCAGGTCTCGACCGCGACGCTCTCAAGATGCTCCACCAGCTGCTGCACACCGGGCCGGTAGGACTCGACCGCTTTCGCGATATCCAGGCTGTGGCCGGGCCGGTTGAGCAGCCAGCGCGTGGCGTGCCGCAGCAGCTCCCAGAGCCGCAGCAGCAGATCGGTCTGGACCCGGCTGTCGACCTTCGTATCCAGTGCCTCGATGCTCGCCCACAGTTCCGGCGCTCCGAACACCTCGCGCGCGATCGTGAATGCGCGCGCGACCTCCGCCGAGGTGGCGCTGGTGTCTTCCTGCATGCGCAGGATGAACGTCGCACCCATGCGGTTGATGACGCTGTTGGTCACCTGGGTGGCAATGATCTCGCGCCACACGCGGTGCTCGTTCATGTAACCGCGGTATTTCTCGCGCAGTGGCGTCGGGAAGTAGTCCACCAGCTCGCGTGCGAGGTAGGGGTCCTCCGGCACATCCGACTCAAGCAGTTCCGGGTAGAGCGTGATCTTCGCGTACGACAGCAGGACCGCGATCTCGGGCCGGGTGAGGCCGAGGCCGCGCGCCTGGCGCTCTTCGATCTGTTCCTGGTTCGGCAGCGCCTCGAGCTGGCGGTCGAGTATCCCGCGTCCCTCGAGCCAGGAGATGAAATGCGCCTTGGTGCCCAGGCGGGTCACGGTGAAGGCGGACATCATCGAGATCGCCTGGGTCTGCAGGTAGTTGTTGCGCAGCACGAGCTGGCCAACCTCGTCGGTCATCTCCGCCAACTGGGTGCTGCGCTTGGACTCGCTCAGTTTGCCGACATCGACCGCGGCATTGAGCAGGATCTTGATGTTGACCTCATGGTCCGAGCAGTCGACCCCGGCCGAGTTGTCGATGAAGTCGGTGTTGATGTAGCCACCGTTGAGCGCGAACTCGACACGCCCCTTCTGTGTGCAACCGAGGTTCGCGCCTTCACCGACGACACGACAGCGCAGCTCGTCACCATTGCAGCGCACGAGGCGGTTGGCGCGATCGCCGACCTCTTCCTCGCGCTCGTCGCTGCCCTTGAGGTAGGTGCCGATACCGCCGAGCCAGAGCAGGTCCACCTGCGCGCGCATGATCGCGGCGACGATCTCGTAGGGGGCGAGCTCACTGGCCTCGATCCCGAGCGCCTCGCGCGCCTCCTTCGGCAGCTTGATGCTCTTGGCGCTGCGCTCCCAGACACCACCGCCCTTCGAGATCTTCGAGGTGTCGTACTCGCCCCAGCCCGCGACCTTTTTGAACAGGCGCTGGCGCTCCTTGTACGCCGATGCGGTGTCGGGGTCCGGATCGATGAAGATATGCAGGTGGTTGAACGCCGCGATGACCCGCGTGTGCTTCGACAGCAGCATGCCGTTGCCGAAAACGTCGCCGGCCATATCGCCGACGCCGACCGCCGTGTGCTCCTCCTTCTGGCAGTCGATCCCGAGCTCGCGGAAATGGCGCTTGACCGACTCCCATCCGCCCTTGGCGGTAATGCCCATGCCCTTGTGGTCATAGCCGTTGGAGCCGCCCGAGGCGAAGGCATCGCCCAGCCAGAAGCCGTATTCCTTCGACAGCTCATTGGCGTAGTCGGAGAACGTCGCGGTGCCCTTGTCGGCGGCGACCACGAGATACGGGTCCGGCTCGTCGTGGCGCACGACGTTTTCGGGATGGACGATCTCGCCCTTGACCAGATTGTCGGTAATGTCGAGCAGCCCGCGGATGAAGATCCGATAGCACGCGATCCCTTCTTTCTGGATGGCATCGCGATTGCCACCCACCGGCAGCTGTTTGGGCACGAAACCGCCCTTGGCGCCCACCGGGACGATCATCGTGTTCTTGACGGTCTGCGCCTTCATCAGGCCCAGGATCTCGGTGCGGAAGTCCTCGCGCCGATCCGACCAGCGCAGTCCACCGCGCGCGACCCGGCCGCCGCGCAGATGTACGCCCTCGACGCGCGGCGAGTACACGAAGATCTCGCGGAATGGGCGCGGCTTCGGCAGATCGGGTACCCGGGCGGAGTCGAGCTTGAACGACATGTAGTCGTGCCATTGCCCCGCCGCATCCGTCTGGAAGGCGTTGGTGCGGATGGTGGCGTCGACGATATCCGCGAACGAGCGCAGGATGCGGTCCTCGTCGAGACTCGATACGTCGTCCAGCAGGTCCTCCAGCACTTCGCGGCACACGCGCTGCTGGTCCTCGCGCGCGTCGGCGACACGGCCTTCGGCGAGGCGCTCGATCGCGCCCTCGACCACCCGGCCGGGCTCGCCGCTGACCAGTGCGTCGAATGTGGTCCGCAGCTTCTTCGCGCCGCGCTCGCGGTCGCGCTTCTTCTCCTGATCCCGCGCTGGCTCCAGACGGGCCTCGAACAGTTCGACCAGCAGCCGTGAGATCAGCGGGTGGCGCGTCAGCGTGTCTTCCATGTATGTCTGCGAGAACGGCACGCCGGTCTGGATCAGGTACTTGCAGTACGCCCGCAGCAGCGCCGCCTGACGCCAGTTCATGTGCGCGGCGAGGATCAGCCGGTTGAAGCCGTCGCTCTCGGCGCGGCCGCGCCAGATCTGTTCGAAGGCCTCGGCGAACGGTTCGCGGACCTGGGATACGTCGAGTTCATCGGTGAACGCGGCCACCAGGTCGAGGTCCTGGATACAGATGTGATCGCCGTTTGGCATCCGGATGTCGTACGGCCCCCACTCGGATACCGCCCTAAGGCCCATGCGTTCGAGCATCGGCATCGCGTCGGAGAGCGGGATCGTGTGGTCGTGCTTGAATACTTTGAACCGGACGATGCCGGTGTCGTCGTCGACCGGGCGATAGAGGCTCAGGCCGATATCGTCGGGGCCGCCGAGACTGTCGATCTTCTCGACATCGAACGCCGCCACCGACGGCAGTACCTCGTCCATGTAGGCCGGGGGCATCGCCTGGCTGAACCGTTTGGCGAGTTCCATGCCCGGACGCTCGCCATGGCGCTCGATCAGGACCTCACGCAGGTCATCCTGCCAGGAGCGAACCGCGGCGACGATCCGCTGCTCGATCTCGCCGACATCGAAGTTCTCGATGCAGGGTCCGTCGGGGCGGACGATGAAATGCACCCGCACCATGCCGGACTCGCCGAACTGCAGCGTATAGTCCTCGCGCGCGCCACCGAGGGCGTCGCGCAGGATCGCCTGGACGGCCATCCGCACGTCCGTGTTGAAGCGTTCGCGCGGTATGAATACGAGGCAGGAGAAGAACTGGGCGACGTGGTCGCGCCGCACGAACAGGCGCGTGCGATTGCGCTCCTCCAGGTCCAGCACGCCGAGCGCGGTATCCAGCAGCTCACCGACCGTGCTCTGGAACAGTTCATCGCGCGGCAGGCTCTCGAGGATGTTCACGAGCGCCTTGCCGTCATGGCTGTCCGACGGGATCCCCGAGCGCTCCATGACGCTGTTGGCCTTGCCGCGGATGAACGGGATATCCCACGCGGAACGATGATAGGTGCCCGATGTGTACAGACCGACGAAACGGCACTCGCCGATGATATTGCCCTTCTCGTCGTAGCGGAGCACACCGATGTAATCCATATGCCCGCGCCGATGCACGGTCGAACGCGCGTCGGTCTTGGTGAATACCAGCGGCACCGGCGTATCCGCGAAATCCTTCAGCCTTTTCTCCAGCGCCGAGACGCTGCGCGTGCGGCCCTTCTTGCGCTGCTCGCGCAGAATCCCGAGCCCACTCTTCGCGTCGAGCTTCAGCACCCGGTCGCCATCGCTCTTGCCGACGCGGTACTCGCGATAACCGAGGAAGGTGAAGTGGTTGTCGATCAGCCATTCGAGGAATTCCCGCACTTCGCGGCTGTCTTCCTCGGGCATCGCGACCGGCGGATTCGCGTACTCTTCGATCAGTGCACGGGCACGCGCCCGCATGGGCTCGAAATCACTGACCGCGGAATCGACATCCTCCAGGGCGGTATTGATCGCGCTGACGAGCCGATTGGAAAGGGCTTCGGTTACCGGGCGCTCGACCCAGAACAGCATCAGTGATTCGGGCAGCGCCTCCTCGGACACATCCGGCGTGTAGTTGCGGCCCAGCAGTTGAGTTACACGCCCGCGCTGATCGCGCCAGGCCACCAGCTGCGGGTGCATCACCAGCTCGACCGAGACCTCGTTCTCCACCAGCGCCATGCGGATGGAATCGACCAGGAACGGGCGGTCGTCGGTGACGACGGCCACGAGGGCGTACGGCAGTTCCCAGCCCTCGCGCTCCGTGGTCGGCTCGAGGATCCGGACCTTGGATTCGCCCGGCGGACGCTCGAGATAGAAATCGTGCGCCCACTGCAGCATCGCGTTGAGGGTCTGCGACGACTGGCGCGAGAACTCTTCGGGGATGCCGCGATGGAACAGCAGCCGGGCCAGCGGCTCGAGCAGATCGACATTCCGGCTGCCGGCGTTTTCGCGGAGGTATTTGATCAGCGCGCCGAACGCGCCAGCGGCTTGCCTGCGATTCGTGGTAGTAATGACACGACTCCCTTTTCTTATGCCTGCAGCGGCCCGCACCGGAAGACCGATCGAATACGCCCGCGAGCGGGCGCCGCCTCCGGATGGCCCTTCGGGTTCCACGATAGCCCCACAATGCGGTCCTCGCCACCCCTCGCGGCGGTGGATTCGATGCGGGCCCGGGGCGCCAGCCCGGACAGGATCGACGCATCATTGCATCCGCGCGGTATGATGCCTGGCCATATCCGCCAGGGGGAGCACGTGGGGGTACACGCGGAATTCGATCACCTTGTCGTCGCCGCCGACACGCTGGAGCGCGGAACCGCCCACGTCGAGCGCTGCCTCGGCGTACGCTGCGTGCCCGGCGGACGGCATCCGAAACTGAGTACGCACAACACCCTGGTCGCACTCGGCGGCGATCGCTACATCGAAGTGATCGCGATCGATCCCCGGGCGGAGACGCCCGCCACACCGCGCTGGTTCGGCCTCGATGACCCCGCGGTCCACGCGGCGCTCCGGGAACGGCCGCGCCTGCTCACCTGGGTGGCCCGCAGCGATGATCTCGACGCCGCGGCGACCGCCTGCGTGCATGACCCCGGCCCGCCACGGCCGATGCAGCGCGGCGAACTGCATTGGCGGATCGCGTTCCCCGACGACGGTGCCCTCATCGAAGACGGACTCGTGCCACCGCTGATCGAGTGGGGCCGTGGCGTGTGCCACCCCGCGCAGCGGCTGCCGGACGCCGGTTTGCGCCTGCGGTCGCTGCACGGCGTGCATCCCGATCCGGCGCGCGTACGGGAACAGCTCGCGCCGCTGTCATTGACCGGTGTGCTGGCACTGGAGGCCGGGTGCGCCGGCGAACCCGCCCGCCTGCAGGCGGAGATCGAGACACCCGAGGGATTGCGCTGGCTGGACTAGGAGCCCTTTAACGCGGGTTCGTCGATCGCCAACATTATCGACAAGCCGACGCAACGCCCTCGAAACAGGATTGTCCGGAGTCATCATGTCCAACCCGATCCTCATCATCGTCGTGATCCTCGGCCTTGCCGCCGCCCTGCTGATCGCATGGATCGTGCGGCTGCAGCGCAAGAGCCGGGCCATCGAGAAAACGCTCGACTACTCGAAGATGAAGGAATGGAAGGACGACGATGACGACTGAGTCGAGCCGTGAAACTGTCGATTAAAGAGGTGCCTGAGCCGGCCTGAAGCGTTTCTTTCTCACGCAGAGGCGCGGAGAGCCGGGAGGAGATCGTTGGGGCTATGGGGCTGGATGTAGACGCATCGACGCGCGCATTCGCCTGACGGCGAAGACGCGCCTACACCCCACGCACACCCCGTAGGCGCGTTTGCGCGAAGCGCACGCGCGCACCCATCGCACAACGTCCGCATCGCGCGCGGTATGAGGTACCGCGTCAGAACTTTTCGCTCCACGGCCGCAGGTCGAGTTCCTGCGTCCAGGCGCTGCGGGGCTGGCGGTGGAGATGCCAGTAGCTCTCCGCGATGGCGTCGGGATCGAGGACCCCATCCGCCCCGCTTTCCTTCTGCGAGTGTCCCGGCTGCTCGGACTCGATCATGCCGTCGATGATCGTGTGGGCGACATGGATCCCCTGCGGGCCGAACTCGCGCGCCATGCTCTGCGACAGTGCCCGCAGACCGGATTTACCGACGGCGAGGTTGTGGAAACCGGCACCGCCACGCAGACTCGCCGTGGCGCCCGTGAAGATGATGGTCCCCAGCGATCCGTCCGCGCGCGGTCCCGCCTCGTGCATCGCACGCACGGCCGCACGGCCAACCAGAAAACCGCCCATGCAGCCGACGCGCCAGCAATGCTCGAAATCGCTGGCGGTGGTCTCCAGCAGGCCCTCGCGCACGAACGCACCGGCGTTGAAGACGACCAGGCGCGGCGCGCCCAGATCCTCCAGCGCCTCCCGGAACGCCTCTTCTACGAACGATTCCGAGGCGACGTCGCACGCATAGGCCTGGGCATCGGGCGCCCCTTTCGTGCGCAGATCGGGTAACAACTCCTCCACCCGCGTGGCATCGCGCGCGGCGACGCCGACCGCCATGCCGCCGCGCGCGCAACGCCTCGCGACCGCGGCCCCGAGCCCGGGACCAACACCGAAAATCAGCGCGGTTTCCATGCCTGTCTCCCCCTTGTGCCGCGAGCAACCGCTTGTATCCCAGTGTAATCCATCACGGCAGCAGGAGGGCGATAACAGCGATGGTCCTTTTCCCCGTGCGCCGCGGCGGGTAAGGTCCCGTCTCCCGGCGCGCATCAGTGCGCGCCGGCCGGACACGCGCGTAGCGGCGGAGGAGACGGCCGTGACCTTCGAGGCGGGACTGACGGTAGCCGTGGTAGCAGGCGTGCTGGGCGTACTATTCGCCACGCGTCTGGCCGCGGATATGGTTTTCCTCGCCGGTCTCGCGATCCTGATGGTCTTCGGCGTGCTCTCGCCCACCGAGGCCTTCGACGGCCTCGGCAATCCGGGCCTCGTCACCGTCGGCGTGCTCTATGTCGTGGTCGCCGGCCTGGAGGATACCGGCGGCATCCGCTGGATCGTGCAGCGCCTGCTTGGCCGCCCACGCTCGCTCGGCCACGCGCAGCTCAAGCTCATGTGGCCGGTGGCGGCGATGAGCGCGTTCCTCAATAACACGCCGGTGGTCGCCATGCTGATCCCGGCGGTGCGCGAGTGGGGACGCAAACACGACCTCGCCGCCTCCAAGCTGATGATCCCGCTGTCCTACGCCGCGATCATGGGCGGCACCTGTACGCTGATCGGCACCAGCACCAACCTTGTCGTCCACGGGCTGCTCACGGAGCAGGTCCCCGGCGCCAGCCTGCAGATGTTCGACCTGGCATGGGTTGGCCTGCCGCTCACACTGGCGGGCATCGCGTTCATCTACGGCACGTCGCGATGGCTGCTGCCGGAACGGCGGCCCGCGATCGCGCAGTTCAGCAAACCGCGCGAGTACAGTGTCGAGATGCTGGTCGACCGCGAAGGTCCCCTCGTCGGCCAGAACATCGAAGAGGCCGGACTGCGGCATCTGTCCGGCATGTATCTGATCGAGATCGACCGCAACGAGACCGTGCTGCCGGCGGTGTCGCCGCGCGAGGTGCTGCAGGGCGGCGACCGTCTGGTGTTCGTCGGCATGCCGGATTCCGTCGTCGAGCTGCAGAAGATCCGCGGTCTTACGCCGGCCACCAGCCAGGTCTTCAAGCTCGAGGGTCCGCGCTCCCAGCGCATGCTGTTCGAGGCCGTGGTCTCCGATCACTGCCGGCTGATCGGCCAGTCGATCCGTCAGGGCCGCTTCCGCGCCCGCTACAACGCCGTGGTCATCGCCGTCGCGCGCGGCGGCCGGCGGCTGCGGCAGAAGGTCGGTGATATCGTGCTGCGCCCAGGCGACACGCTGCTGCTGGAGGCACGCCCTTCGTTCATTGAACAGCAGCGCAATTCGCGCGAGTTCCTGCTCGTCAGCCGGCTGGAGGATTCCAGCCCGCCGAAATACGAACGCGCACCGGTCGCGCTCGGACTGCTGGTGCTGATGGTCGCGAGCGTGACGGTCGGCCTGCTGTCGATGCTCGAAGCGGCCATGCTCGCCGCCGCCGGCATGCTGGTCACCCGCTGCACGGGGGTCGAACGTGCCCGCCAGAGCATCGACTGGTCCGTCCTGCTGGTGATCGCCGCGGCCTTCGGCATCGGGACCGCACTCGAGTCCACGGGCGTGGCGGCGGCGACCGCGCATTGGCTGGTCGATCTCGCCGGCGGCGTACCCTGGATCAACCTCGCGGCGGTTTATGTGGGCACGGCACTGTTTACGGCGTTGATCACCAACAACGCTGCGGCGGTGCTGATGTTCCCCATCGCGCTGGCGGTGGCGGGCGATCTCGATGTCAGCCCGATGCCGTTCGTGATCGCCGTCATGCTCGCGGCCTCGGCGAGTTTCGCGACGCCGATCGGCTACCAGACCAATCTCATGGTGCTCGGTCCCGGGGGCTACCGGTTCATCGATTTCCTGCGCGTCGGGTTGCCGCTCAACGTGGTGACCGGCCTGGTCGCAATCCTGCTGATCCCGCTCGTGTGGAATTTCTGAGGGGCGGATCGTTTTCCGCTTCGGGCTATCCTCGGCGGATGTGGCCCATTCGGTCTCGACGTTTCTCACGCAGAGCGCGCGAAGGGACGCAAAGGCGCAAAGACGAGCCAGTAGTGCAGCCGCGTGGCCGGGGGTGCCGAAGCGGAGTCCAGGCAAGTGCCTTGTACAGAACCGCAACCTTGACTCGATGCAAACGCCCTCATCGCGAGCAAGCTCGCGATGATCAGCCCCCTTGTACAGACCCGTAACCCCGACCGCCGACTGGTTCCCTTCGGTCGCAAGCCGGCCTACGCGCTGATACGTGGATCGCGTTCCGCGGCCGGCAACGGATCGACCCCGCGAAGGAAACCGTCCAGCGATGCCAGGGCCCGCCCGGCATGCGCCGCCTGGCGCTCGCGTTTCTTCCGTTTTTTGCGGCGTCCCTCCGGCGGCGGCAGGGCCGGGAGTAATCCCATGTTGGATTTCATCGGCTGGAAATGGGCCGGATCCGCGTTCGCAATGTAGTGGCACAGAGCGCCGAGCATGGTGTCCTGCGGCAGCGTGACCGGTGCCTCGCCATTCATGGTCCGCGCCGCGTTCCAGCCGGCGAGAAGGCCGGAAGCGACGTTGCCGGCGTAGCCCTCGATACCGGTGAGCTGCCCGGCGCAGAACAGGTCCTCGCGGCCCCGGAAACGCAGGGTCGGGTCCAGCAGCCTGGGCGCCGAGAGGAAGGTATTGCGGTGCATCTGACCGAGGCGCTCCCACTGGGCATCGGCCAGCCCCGGGATCAGTGCGAAGACGCGTTTCTGCTCCTCGAACTTCAGATTGGTCTGGAAGCCGACCAGGTTGTAGAGCGTGCCGGCAAGATCGTCCTGGCGCAGCTGGACGCAGGCGTACGGGCGGCGGCCGGTGCGCGGATCGGTCAGGCCGACCGGCCGGAGCGGACCGTACGCGAGCGCTTCGCGGCCGCGTGAGGCGATCACCTCGATCGGCAGGCAGCCCTCGAAGAAGCGGTGCAGCCCCGCCTTCACGCCCGCGTCGATGGCGGCCTCGAAGCTCTTTAACGGGATGCGCTCGGCCGCCAGCAGGGCATCGACGAAGGCCTCGTACTCGTCGCGATCCAGCGGGCAGTTGATGTAGTCGCCACCGGCCTGGTCGCCGCGGTCCCAGCGCGACTGGCGGAAAGCGACATCCATATCGACGGAATCGCCCTCGACGATCGGCGAAATGGCATCGAAGAAAAACAGATGCTCCTCGCCGGACAGGGCCGCCAGCGCGTCCGAGAGAGCCGGCGAGGTCAGGGGCCCGGAGGCGATGATCGTCGGGCCATCGGGCAGTTCGGTGACCTCCTCGCGCACGATCTCGATGCCCGGGTGGGCCTCCAGGCGTGCGGTAACGCGTTCCGCGAACGCCTCGCGGTCGACGGCCAGGGCACTGCCGGCAGGGACCGCCGTGGCATCGGCACAGTCGAGCAGGAACGATCCCATGCGCCGCAGCTCGGCCTTGAGCAGACCGGAAGGGCGATCGGTTACGTCGGAACCGAGCGAGTTGGAGCACACGAGCTCGGCCAGGCGGTCGGTTACGTGCGCCTCCGTTGCCCGCTGCGGGCGCATTTCGTACAGGCGCACGTGCACGCCGCGCTCCGCCGCCTGCCAGGCCGCTTCGCAGCCGGCAAGGCCTCCACCGATAATCGAAAGCATCAAGTCGGACCGGGTGTCGCTGTCGGATGTTCCATTTTAGCAGCGCCGGCGGGTGGCCCGGCAGGCGCCGCTCAAGGAATCGCGGGGGAAGTTTGGTCTTACGGGCTCACTGCCGTAGTCCGCAGTTGCCGTGCTCCGCGTCCCTGGCGCCCTTCGCGCCCTGGCGAGAACCCCGAACCACCGGTCCGCAACACGACCATCGGACTCTTCGCCGTCCCTCAAGGCAAACGCCCAAAAAAAAGCGGGGCCACACGATATGCGACCCCGCCGGCAAATGACGCGGATCCCCGATACACTGGCACTGGCGCGGGGCTCACGCGTCTTCCTGCGTCGGCGCCCACACCGCCGACACCCCCTGTCCAAGCAAAGAGCTTGCCAGGTGGTGAAAACGGCGACACAAAGCGCGCAGGGCGGGAGCTTCGCGTCAAACACGACCCCGGCGGTGACCTTTTGGGTCGCCGTCGGGGTCGTTACCGGGTTGATTGTGTCGAGCTTTCGACAGAAGGTGACGACCGGCCGGCCGTCACCGTCGGCCTATCAACGGCCTTTGCGGAAGATCTCGGGGTTCTCTTCCCCCTCGGCATGGAGAAAACCGGCGAGCCCCTTCTCCGCGCGCGACAGGGCATGGTCGACCAGGATATACCGGCCCGGCACATCGAGACCGAACTCGACCATCGTCGCACCGCCGGGGGCGACCGTGGTCGTCTGGACGTCGCGCAGCGGTTCATTGGTGATGGCGCCCTGGTCGTAGACCCGATCAAAAATCTCGCCGATCACGTGGAACGAACTGGTGGCATTCGGGCCGCCGACGCCAAAGAAGATGCGGACATCCTCGCCCACTTCGGCCTTGAGCGGGTGTTCGGCCGTCAACGCGCCGACGGCCCCGTTGAAAGTGAAGTACTCCGCCCGTTCGTCCAGCAGTTTGTCGACGCTGAAGCCGAGATCCCCGCGCGTGCCGTGGTCCTCCACCGTGTACAGCTCGCCCTGCATGACATAGAACTCGCGATCGACGTCCTCCAGACCGCCCTCCGGTTCGATCACGGCCAGGCCGTACATGCCGTTGGTGATGTGATGCGCGACCATCGGTGTGGCGCAGTGGTAGACGTAGATACCCGGCTGCAGCGCCTTGAAGCTGAAGCTGGCCTCGCCGCCCGGCGGCACCTGGGTCAGTTCCGCACCGCCGCCCGGGCCGGTGACGGCGTGGAAATCGACCGAATGGGTCATGGTCGAGTCGGCCGGGTTCTTCAGCGTGACGTGGACGGTATCGCCCACGCGCGCACGCAGCATGGGTCCCGGAACGGTCTCGTTGAAAGTCCAGTACCGGTAGCTCGTGCCATCGGCGAGGCGGGCCTTCTTCTCGACCGTCTCGATGGTGAAATCGAGTTCGCGCGGCGCGCGGTCGCCGACCGGCGCCGGCAGATCGGCCGGATCCCGCACGATGCTCGGCAGGGTCTCGGCCTCGGCCGTGCGCGCGCCGACCTGGATCATGCCTTCCATGCCGGCCGCCTGGTGGCCGGGCACGGAGCACAGATACAGGTATTCACCGGCCTCGCCGGCCCGGAAAACGATCACCGAACTCGATCCCTGACCGGAGATCTGATCCGAACGCGCATCGAACTCCGGCACGACGATGTCGTGCAGCGCGCCGTCGCCATTGACCAGCGTGATCTGAACCACGTCGCCAGGCTCCACCTGGAGCGTGGGGTTGACCACCCCGTCGATGCCGCCACCGACGCCGGTGAAGATCATCTTTCCCTGACCGATCCCGGTCTCGAGTTTGAATGTGACATCGGGCTGGTAGTCGCTGGCCTGGGCCGGGACCACCGCCGCGAGGGCGAGAAGCGCAGCGCCGATCCATGCGAAGCGGCGCCGCCGAACTGCAGTAGCGGAAGACATGAGCACTTTTCCCTGGTATTCCGGGACGCCCCCTGGCGCCCCTCTACGCAGGACTCTATGCGGCCGCGCCCGCGCTTCCCTTGACCCGCGTCAAGCGCCGGTCCGCCGACGCGTCAGACGGCTACAGCCGCCGCGCGCAGCCGCTCAGCTGGCGCCCATCCAGGGTCAGGGTGGCGGTCAACGGGTGCGACTCACCGCTCATCGAATCGGTGCAGTCGGTCTCCGTCAGGCGCAGCCGCAGACGCTGACCGTCCGCCTCGCCCGTGTAGACCGTCGCACCGGAGCCGGTCCGCTCGCGCTCCGGCTCACGCGCCAGCAGCATCGCCTCCGCGCCGGCCCGGACGACCCGCAGCCACTCGCCCTGCACGACCTCGGCCGACCAGCCCGGCTCCTGGCCGAGTGCACGCACATCGACGCCCAGCAGGGCGGCCGCCTGCCACGGATCGGCCGCGTCCTGAGCCCGGCAACCGCTGCGGATACTGGCATCGATCTCGATCGTGGCCTCGCGGCCCCGCGGCTGGAACAGGGCCGCGCCATCGGTATAGCGGGGCTCGGAGGCCGAGCGTTCCCGCGCGAGGGTGAGCCGCCGGGTCCCCAGGTCTAGGCGGGCCGCTTCGTCATCGGTACGGGCGCTGAAGCGGAAGCCGTCCGGACAGGTATACACGCGGGCGAACGGTCCGTCGCGGCCCGCGACCGCCGATGTATCGCCCCCGGTCGTGGTGACGGTTGTGGTCGGGGTCACGGCGGCGCAGCCGGCCAGCAATCCCGGGAGCAGCACGGCGAGGGCCAGTGTTCGGGGAGACCACGAGCATGTCATATCGATTCGCCTCGGTTCGATCGCAGCGGGGAACGGGGATCGGCGCCAGTGCCGGGCGTGCCGCGACGCGGAATGGTACCAAGGTCGACCGCATCTTGCCGGTGGGGTCTGGGTGGCAACGCCAACCGCAAACCGGCGGCAGCAGGTATAATCCCGGCACTTTCCGTCCGCGGCGTCCACCCAACTGCCTCCAGGTACCCGATGTTCCGTTTCCTCCAGCCCTGGCTGCCGTCGCGCGAACGGGCCAACGCATGGCTTGAGCGCCACCCCTGGATTACCGGCGCGCTGGAACGCACCGGGTGCCTGCACGTTCACCGCCGGACCGTGGCTCGCGGCGTCGCCGTGGGCGTATTCGTCGGCCTCACACCGACGGTGGGCATGCAGACGCTGCTGATGCTGATCGGCTGCGTCGCCATCCGCGGCAATTTCCCGGCCGCATTCGTCGTCTCATGGGTCAGCAACCCGATCACGCTCGGGCCACTGTATTTCGCGTTCAATGAGCTCGGGGAGGCCGTCTTCGGCGGGGTGATCGGGCCGGAGATCGAGATCAGCGACCGGACCGACGCGGCCGCGGTCGGCCTGATCTATCTCATCCTCGGCAGTCTGTTGATCGCCGGCCCGCTGGCGGTCGCGGCCTACGTGGTATTCATCTGGAGCTGGCGCCTGCTCGTGGTCCGTCGCCGCCGGCATGCGCTACGCCACCGCAGGGAACGGGACCAGGGTGTCGATGGTCATAACTGATCCGGTGTCCTGGTGGGCCATGCGGCAAGATGGGCGTCGTCGGACCGGCACGCGAAATGCAGTACGCCTGTAGCGGGCGCACGTGCCGAATCGGTCCGCGACGCGGATTAGCCCCCAGACGCGCCGCGGGACATAATGCCCGTATTGTCATGCGAAGGCCGTACCGCGGGCGCCTGCCCCCGCGACCACTCCCAGCCGACAGGTTCCGCGGATGATTCGACCCATACGGTCCGGACACAGCCCGACCGACTCGTCGCCGTCCCGAATGCACGATCCGGTCCTCGACCGGATGGCATGCGTGCATGCTGACGGGACGCTGAGCGATACAAGCCCGCGCTGGCCCATGGCCGAGGCCGGTATGCACCTGGCCGAGCTGATCGCCGAAGCGGACCGCGCCGCGGTCGAGTCCGCGCTGCGCGCCGCGATCACCGGCGGTGACGCCGAGGCGCGCGCCCACCTGCGCGATCACCCCGTGGAACTCATCTGGCGCTTCAGCCGGATCGATGCAACCCGCGCCAGCCTCTCCGTGATCCCGCCGCCGCCGCCACCGGCGACGGCAGCCGCCGTCGCCGACGCCGTCGACGCCGGCATCGCGCTCAGCGACCGCGATGGCCGCCTGCGTTACGTCAACGAGGCCTACGCCCGGATCTACGGACGCCCGCGGGGCACCCTGCTCGGGCGCATTTTCGCGGACGTACTTCAACCCGAGGACCGCGAGCGTGCGCTCGCGCACCACCGCGATGTCCTCGCGAGCGGACCGGGCCCGGCCCCGGAGCCGATCGAATACGAAATCCAGCGCAGTGACGGCGTGTGGCGCATCGTCGACACACGCGAGACGCTGCTGGAGCTGCCCGATGGGCCGCATCGGCTGGCGACCGTCGTCGATGTCACCGGGCAGCGGGCGAATGAACGCCACCTGGCCGACACGGAGGCCCGGCTGCGCGATCTGATGGACACGATCCCCGGCGCGATCTACCAGTTCCGGCATACCGCGGACGGGGCGTACGTGATCGATCACCTGAGCGAGGGCTTGCGCGAGATCACCGGTTTCGATGGCGACGTGGACATGCGTGACTTCGACGCCTGGCGGCACTGGACGCCGCCCGAGGCACTCGGGCCATTCCTGGAAAGCATCGAAGCGTCGCGCCACCGGCTGACGCCGTGGAGCCACGAGTGGCCGATCGATGTCCCGGCGGGTCGGGTCTGGCTCTATGGCGCATCGCGACCGCACCGGAGGCCGGATGGCGAGACTGTCTGGAACGGCCTGCTGTTCGACATCACTTCCCGCAAGATCGCCGAGCAGCGCCTCGGACAGGCGGAGACCGACTACCGCCACGTATTCGAACACACGCGCGAGGGGATCTATCGCTCAACCCCCGAGGGGCGGCTGCTCGACGTCAATTGGCCACTCGTGCGCATGCACCGGTGCGAGAGCAAGCAGGAACTGATCGACCGCGTGCAGGATATCGCCACGGATTGGTACGTGGACCCGGAAGCGCGCGCGCGCATCCGTCGGGTACTGGGGCAACAGGATCACGTCGAGGATTTCCAGGCGCAGGCGTATCGGGTCGGCACCGGCGAGCGCTTCTGGACCAGTGAAAACGGCCGCGCGGTCCGCGATGCCGACGGCACGGTGCTCTACTACCAGGGCACGGTGCGCGACATCACGGATCAGCGTCGGGCGGCACGGTTCGCCACGCGTCGCGGCGAAATCCTCGAAATGGTCGCGCGCGGCGAGCCGCTCACGCGCATCGTCTACGAGATCGTCGGTACGCTGGAGGAATACCAGCCGCGCCTGACCGCCGCCGTCTGCCAGCTCCACGACGGCGTCATGGATGTGGAGGCGGCGCCGGCGCTGTCGAATGAGTGCATCGCCGCCATCCACGATGTCGCACCGAGCGAGATCGGCGGCGCGATCGCGGCGGCGATGCGCGGACCCGACGCGCGCCTCGACAGCGAACAGGGAACGATGCCGGGCGCCAGCGAACGGCTGCACGAGGCCATGGCGACGGCCGGGTACGCCGACATCATGGCTTTCCCGGTGCTGGATCAGGAGGGCGCCGTTCTCGGCGTCCTGATCGTGTTCGTGGCCACGCGCGAGGATATCGACGACAGCGTCCGTAATCTGCTCCACGAGATGTCCCAGATCACCTCGATCGCGTTCGAGCAGCATCAGCTGATGCGGAAACTGGTGGAGCAGGCCCAGTATGACCCGCTCACACAGTTGCCGAATCGGAGCCTGCTCGGTGACCGTCTGCGCCAGACGATGCTGGATGCGGGGCGCAAGGGGCACTTCGTCGCCGTCATCCTGCTCGACCTCGACGAGTTCAAGCTGGTCAACGATACGCTGGGCCACAATGCCGGCGACCAGTTGCTGACCGAGGTCGCCGCGCGCCTGCAGGACTGCCTCCGTGCGGCCGATACGGTCGCGCGATTCGGCGGCGACGAGTTCGTCGCCGTGGTGCCGATCACGCACGCCGAGGACGCGACCGAGGTCGCCGAGCGCATCCTCAACCAGCTGCAGCCCCGTTTCCGCATCAGCGACCGCGAGATCGCGGCCCGACCCAGCATCGGCATCAGCCTGTTTCCGCAGGACGGCCTGACCGCCGATAACCTGATCCAGGCGGCCGACACCGCCATGTACACGGCGAAACATGCCGGCAAGAACCAGTATCGCTACTTCGCGGAGTCGATGAACGATCAGGTCGCAGAGCGCCTGCAGATCGAGGCGCAGTTGCGCGATGCCCTGGAACACGGACAGTTGATCCTGCACTACCAGCCACGGGTGCAACTGCCCGACGGCGATTACTACGGCGCCGAGGCCCTGCTGCGCTGGGAGCACCCCGAGCGCGGTCTGCTGCAGCCGGGCGAATTCCTGCCGATCGCCGAACAGAGCGCGCTGATCGGCGACATCGACCGCTACGTACTGGCGCATGGCATCCGCCAGGTGGCGCAGTGGCAGGCGGCCGGTCATGACATCGTAGTGTCGATGAACCTCTCCGCGCGGCTGCTTAACGGCGAGGGGTTCGGCGCGGACGTGGCTCGGCTGATCCACGAGGCCGGGGCCCGCCCGACGGGCATCGAACTGGAGATCACCGAGAGCATGGTCATGCAGGACTTCGCGCATGCCACGCGCCAGCTGCGCGATCTCCGCGAACGCTGCCCCGGGCTGCGCGTCGCCCTGGACGATTTCGGCGCCGGTTACTCATCGCTGCAGTACCTGCGCGAACTCCCCATCGACACGCTTAAGATCGACCGCTCGTTCGTCGCCGACCTGGACACCTGCGACGTGGCCGATACCGGCCGGGCGATCGCCAAGACCATCGTCGAACTCGGCCAGAACCTCGGTATGCACGTGATCGCCGAGGGGGTGGAGACACCCACCCAGGTCGAGGTGCTGCTGTCCATCGACTGCCATGAGGCGCAGGGCTTCTGGTTCGCACGGCCCATGCCCGCGGACGCGTTCGCGGCCGCGCTCGACAGGGATCCGGCCCCCGATCCGGTGGAGTAAATTTTCCGGCAGACCCGGTCAACCGGTGCTGTAATCCGTGCAACAGGTCCGTGAGTGAACACGCACCCGCACGGGAGTACCGGTCATGGCGCAGACACCGCACGAAAACGCCTCAGGGGCTTCCGGCGGCACCGACGCACGCCACCCGTCCGCGTGGTATCGCACCATTCCCTCCTCGGGCGAGCGCCTGCCCATCATCGGGCTCGGTACGTACCGCGTGTTCGATGTTCCGCAGGGACAGCCGCTCGATCTGCAGCGCGAAGTACTGCGCCGCTTCCACGCGGCCGGCGGCCGGGTGGTGGACAGCTCGCCGATGTACAGCGAGTCGGAACGCGTGCTCGGCGAACTCGCGGCGGAGCTCGGGATCACGGACGACCTGTTCTTCGCCACCAAGGTCTGGGCCCGCGGGGAGAAGGAAGCGCGCGCCCAGTGGGAGCATTCGCGGCAACTGCTGGGCACCGCGGTGGTCGATCTCGAGCAGGTGCACAATCTGGTCGATCTGCGGCACCAGCTCGAGGTGCTCACCGCATACAAGGCCGAGGGACACGCGCGCCATATCGGCGTGACGCACTACCTCTCATCACGCCACGCCGACCTCACGGAGCTGGTGACCAGCGCGCCGATCGATTTCGTCGGCACCAATTACAGCCTGCTCGAACCCGCCGCCGAGGACCGCCTGCTGCCGGCGGCGATCGATCACGGGGTCGCGGTGCTCATCAATCAGCCGTTCGAGACTGGCAGCCTTTTCGGCTGGGTGCGCGGGACGCCGCTGCCGGAATGGGCGCGCGAATGGGGCATCGACAGCTGGGCGCAGTACCTGCTGAAGTTCATCCTCGGACACCCGGCCGTCACCTGCGTGCTGCCGGCGACCCGCAACCCGGCGCATCTGGCGGACAACATGCTCGCGGCGGCCGGACCGTTCCCGGACGAACGCGGGCGGGCGCGCATGCAGGCGCACTTCCAGGCGCTGTGAGGCACGCGCCCGGGGCGATCAGCCGCCGGTGGCCAGCGCCTCGCGCGGATCGACACGCACGGTCTCCTCGGATTGCCACAGGATCCAGCTGATCGCTACCCCGGCGCTGATGGCGTGGTCCGTCTCGACCAGCGGGCTGTCCTCGAAGGTCGCCCCCTGCAGATTGTCGTAGCGCAGGAAGGAGCCGACCCAGAACCGCTCGAAACGCTGGCTCGCGCTGACCAGCAGTGACAGGCCGCTGTAACCGGCGGAGGCACGGTACGCCGGGCGGTCCGGGGTCACGTCGGCCGCGCCGACATCGTAGTAGTAGGCGTGGAAATCCCGGCTGGCGAACTTGGGCCCGATATTGAAGCCGACATCCCAGCCATCGATCAGCCCCGGCGCGTTGTAGTTCAGCATCGGGTGGACCTTCCAGCCCTCCTGGCGGGTCGAGCCGTCGTTGATGGCTATCGCGGCGCGCACGGGCAACCGGAATTCCAGCCGACCGCTCTGCGTTTCCGCGAGCCGCACCTTGAGCGAGGGCCCGACTTCGATGATCGGGTCGAGTTCTTCCATGCCCGCACGGGGACCGTCATCCGTGCTGTCGACCGGAATGGCGCCGTCGAAGCTCAGATCGACCTCCACGTTGTCCGAGTCCCAGAGCATACCGCGGGCACCGCCGCGGTCCACGCGCAGGCGGTCGCCGCGGTACACGATATACGGGATCGGGAACGTGTAGTTCACCTGTTCATCGGCACCCCGATACGCCGGGAACGTCACCGGCGCGACCCCGACGCCCAGTTCCCAGAGCGGTTTCTCCGCGGCGTGGATGATGGGCACGGCCATGGCGAGCGCCACGCCGGCCAGCGGCCGGATAAGCGCGGCTATGGATCCGTCCCGGATCGCCGCCGCGCTGGCCGGCACGAGTGCGGAGAGAATGGTGCGGTGCATGGTGGAATCTCCGTTTCGCGGTCAGATGCCCGTGGGGCACCGCAGGATAGGCCCCGCCTTTGGACCGCACGGGGCGGACGAGCAGGCATGCGACAATACCGCGCGTTCGCCAACCGGGGAAGACGCCATGGACACGGTCCGCATCGGTCGCCTGATCGAACACCTGCGCGAGGCGGAAGCGCCCGTGCGGATCCTGCGCTACCTGGCGTGGCCGGCGTCCGCACGGGAGGCGTTCCTGGCTGGAGGGGGCGATTCACTGCCCCAGGTCGAGTACCCGCCATTCGATGCCGGGCCCAGCCTCGACGCCATCCGGCGATTCCGCCGTGAACTGGGCACACCCGACGACCCGGTCTCCCACTGGCTCGCACGCCAGGCCGACGCCATTGAGAGCGGTGCGCGACTGCTCGCGAGCGCCGGCACCGATGAGTTCCTGACCCATTCGCGGGCACTGTTCGGTGCGCCCGGCGACGTACAACCGGACGAGACCACCAGCACGCTCGGCCTTGCCCGGCAGTTCGACGGCATTATCGAATCGCTCACCCATGTCGATCTCGGTGCGCCGCCGCCGGCATGCCATCTCGCGGACAGTCTGGCCGAATCGATGCGCGCGGCCGTCAACGGTCGCTTCGGGGACGCCGCGCCGGCGGTGATCGTGGTCGATGAACTCTCGGCCAACGCACTGGCAGGCCCGGAGAATATCCGGATCCGGCGCAACGCCTGCTTCACGGACCGCGATGTGGACCAGTTGATCCAGCATGAGGCCTTCGTCCACGTGCTCACGTCCCTCAATGGACGGGCCCAGCCGGATCTGCCGATCCTTGGCCTCAGTCATCCCGGCACGACCCGCACCCAGGAGGGCCTCGCCGTATTCGCGGAGTTCATCACCGGCAGCATGGAGATCGATCGCCTGCGCCGACTCGCCGACCGGGTCATCGCGATCCAGATGGCGCTCGACGGTGCCGACTTCATCGAGGTCTATCGGTGGTTTCTGGAGCGGACCGGTCATCCCGAACAGGCCTTCGAGAACACCCGGCGCATCTTTCGCGGCGGCCGGGTAGAGGGCGGCATCCCCTTCACCAAGGACGGCGTCTATCTCGACGGTCTTCTGCGCGTGCACAACTTCATGCGCACGGCCGTCGCACTCGGACGAGCGGATCTGCTCAAGCTGCTGTTCGTCGGCAAACTGGATATCGAGGACATCCCCGCCCTGGCGGAACTGCGGGCCCGGGGATTGTGTCGAGCGCCGGACCATATGCCGCCCTGGGCGGAAGATCCGCGCTTCCTGATCAGCTACCTGGCGTACTCCTCGTTCCTGAACACGATCGACCTGACCCGGCTGCGCGAGCATTACTCGGCGCTTGCCGACGCCGCGCCGGCAAGCTCCCCCGCCTGACCCGCGACCGGGGTGACCGCGGGCGTGGGGTGGCCTGATGGCCCCAGGCGCTCAGCGGGTCGCCGCCTCCCGGTCGCCGGCGCCGATATCGAGCCCCGCCTGCTCGGGCCGCGGCGCCCCCTTCGAGCGCACGGGGGCGTCGTGGCGCGAGCGCTGCGCATTGCGCCGGTAGTCCGCGAGAATCGCGTCACGCACCATATCGAGGCGCCCGAGTTTTTCGTCCGCGGCGCCGGAAAGCCACAGCGTGACCTCCTGACGTTTGCGCGCGAAGTAGCTCAGGATGAAACGCTCGCTCTTGAGGTAGTAGCCGATCGCCTGCTCGGCGTTCACGCCCGGCGTTGCCCGCAGGGCCAGCTGGTGGGCCGCCATTTCCTGTTGCAGGCAATAGACGTTCATGAGGCGATACAGGAGCAGGCGCGTGCGCTGGGCGCGCTGGCGCCACTGGTCCTTCGGCACGTGCAGGCTGGCGTTCACCAGCACGTCGAGCCAGTGCATCAGGTCGTCTTCACTGACGAAGCTCTCGATACTGTCGCGGCGGCGGATGAGCGTATCGAGGCGCTGCAGGAGGTATTCCCGCTCCTGACGCGCCACCCGCGGACTGATGAGACGACGAAGCATCTGCCGCGGACGGCGGAGCTTTTCCTCCACGATCTCGATTTTCTCATCGAGTTCGCGGAACCGGCTCAGTTCGAGGTCGCACTGCGCCTGGCGCGCGCGCATGTCACCCTGGGTGATATCCACTTCCAGGAGTTCGTAACGACCGAGCCCGCCCTCGAGCGAGTGCAGGACCGCGCGGGCATGCTGGCGGGCGGCGCTGATGCGCTCGAGCAAGGGGCCATCGGCCACCCACGGCCGATCGAGCAGGGCCAGGGCCCGGTGCAGGCGGCCGACCTGCTCGGCGATCTCGCCCGCCCGGGCGCGCCCGCGCTCCAGCGTCTGACTGGATTCCGACAGCGCGTCGCCACGGAAATCGCCATTGGCCCAGGCTCGGCTCACGCGCTCGGTCATACGGTCGAGTTCCGCGACCGGACGCGCGCTCGCGGCCTCGGCCGTCTCCAGCGCTTCCCGACTCTCGGAATCGAGCCGGTCCGCGGCCTCGCAACGGCGCTCGAGTTCACGCGCACCCACCGTCCACGCGAGTTCGTTCAGGACGGCGTATTTCGCCGGATCGGTCTGCGAATCGACCGCATCGAACGGGATCGACGACGGCAGACGATCAACGGGCAGGTCGCGCAGCTGTTGGGCCGTCAGCCGGACCACGAGCCGGCGGAACAGGTTCTCGGATATCGGTTTATCGGTGTTCAGATCGTTCATGACCCACTCTCCCTGGTGCGCCGACCCGGTCAGGGAAACCATCCGGGTCGCGCCTGTCTGAACACGCAGCAAACCGCGTGCCAACTATATGTTCCAGCTGAAAATCGCGCCATGAAACGCCCGGCAGACATACCACGCGCTATCCCGCGCGGGCACGAGGAGAGGCTACACAGGGGCAAATACCCCGACAGACAACGCCGGGTCATGTCACTACAGTAGGGGCACTGGCAAACGTTACGCCCCGTAGAGGAGATCGCCAGCATGTATGGTGAGCATCACGCACTGATCGAGGATTTCCCCGACTATCGCGAGACCATTCATCGCCTGAAGGTGGAAGACGCCGAGTTCGCGCGTCTCATGACCGAATACAACCGCCTGACCAAGGAGATCGAGGGACTGGAGGCGCGCGATGAGCCGGTCACGGACGATTACATGGAGGCACGCAAGCGCGAGCGCGTCCACCTCAAGGACCGCCTCTACGAGAACCTGATGGCGGCGGTCTGACGGCAAGGCCACGGCGGGCCGGGGATCCCCGGCACCCGCCGGCGCCGGGATCACGCAGGCGCCGGATATTTCCAGGCACGAAAGTTGTACTCTACTGCGGGACGTGTCCCGCGATGGGCACGGCTATGCCCGTTCACGGGCACAAGCGACGATTTTTCGACGCTCCGCGGAGAGACCTTTTTGCCCTACCGGAAACTGTACTTCGTCGCAGCCCTGATCGGCGTGCTGGTCCTTGGCTTCATCGCCACGAGCGTGGTCGGGTATTACGTCGCCCGGGATTCCCTCGACCAGCGCATATCGAACGAGACGCTGCCGCTGACCAGCGACAATGTCTACTCGGAGATCGAGCAGGACCTGCTGCGCTCCGTGCTCATCGCCTCGCTCATGGCGCACGACACGTTCCTGCGCGACTGGACCCTTGAGGGAGAGAACGACCGCGCGAGCATCCTGCGCTACCTCAGTGAGATCCAGGACAAGCACGACACCACGACCGCCTTCTTCGTCTCCGAAGAAACCCGCCGCTATTACCACCCCGACGGGGTGCTGCGCACGGTCGAACGCGGCGAGCCGCTGGACGAATGGTATTTCCGCGTCCGCGCAATGGACGCCCCCTACGAGATCAACGTCGACCACGACACGGCGAGTCCGGATCGCCTGACCATCTTCGTGAATTATCGCGTCCACGACTATGCCGGCGATTACATCGGGGCGACCGGTATCGGCCTCGCCGTGGATTCGGTCGCGGAGCTGATCGAGAGCTACGAGCACCGCTACGGCCGGCGGATCTTTTTCATCGACCGCGAGGGGCAGGTGCAGCTGCGGGGCGAGAGCTACGATGGTCCAGAGCGCATCCGCGAGCACCCGGGCCTGCAGTCGGTCGCGACGCAGATCCTCACGAGCCAGAACGCGACGGCCCGCTATACCGACGCCGACGGGAACACCGTGCACCTCAACAGCCGCCTGATCCCGGAGTTCGGGTGGTATCTGATCGTCGAGCAGGCGGGGTCGCCCGCGAATTCGCGCATTCTGAACACCCTGTTCCTGAATATCGTGATCGCGCTGGTGTTCGCCGCCATCGTGCTCGTCACGGCATGGTTCACGGTGCGCGGTTATCAGGTGCGGCTCGAGGAAATGGCGACCCGCGATGAGCTCAGCGGCGCCGCCAGCCGCCAGGTATTTTCGACCCTGTTCGAGCAGGTCGTGCGCTGGAGCCGCAGAAGCGGTAGCCCGATATCGCTGATCGCGCTCGACATCGATGAGTTCAAACGCGTCAACGACGAGCACGGTCATGCCGCCGGCGATGCCGTGATCCGCATGCTCGCCGGCGTCATCAACGAGCATGTCCGGGAAGCGGATACCCTGTGCCGCTGGGGCGGCGACGAATTCCTGATCCTGCTCGGGGAGTGCACGCTCCATGACGCGGAGGCCATCGCGGAGAAGATCCGCGCCGCGGTGGCCGGCCACGGCACACGCCACGGCGGCGAGGAACTCGCCGTGACGGTCAGCGCCGGCGTGGCCCAGCACGCCCGCAACGAGGATCTCACGGCACTGGTCGCGCGTGCGGACGCGGCGCTGTACCGCTCCAAGGGGGCGGGGCGCAACCGTGTAAGCACCGACTGATCCCGTCCGTGGGACCGGGCTGCAGAGGCCGCCGTCTGCGCTGTCCATTGACCGCAGCGGATCTCGTCTATAGCTTCACCGGGGCAGGAACAATCGGCACATCCAGCCCAACGGCACGTGGCTCCGGGGAACAGACATGAAAGGCGACGCGAAGGTCATCGAATATCTCAATCGCGGGCTGCGCAGCGAGCTCACGGCGATCAATCAGTACATGCTCCACTCGCGCAAACTCGAGCACTGGGGCGTGAACGGGCTCGCGCAGAAGGAGATGCAGGAGGCCACCGAGGAGATGGGCCATGCCGATCGTTTCATCCGGCGGATCCTGTTCCTCGAGGGCGAACCGCAGATGCAGGAACTCGATCCGCTGCGCATCGGCAACGATGTACGCGAGGTGCTGGAGAACGATCTCGCGGCCGAGAAGGAAGCGCTCGCGCTCTATCGCGAAGCCGCTGGCTACTGCGAGAAAGCGCGCGATTATGCCAGCCGTGACCTGTTCACCGCGTTGCTGGCGGACGAAGAGGGCCATCACGACTACCTCGACACGCAGCTCGGGCTGATCGACTCGATGGGCATCGAGAATTATCGCCAATCCTGGATGGACGCCCCGGCCGGGGAATGAACCGGCCCGAATCCGGCGGCACCCGCGGTGCCGCCGGCCCTTTCCGCTGCCGCCGCCGCGCGACATCGCGCCGGACACCGCCGGCCCGGCCGTATTCAGTTTTTTCTTTGCCAAAAGCGGGCAAAAAGGGATAACCAATCCGCGCATCCTGGCCAACAATAAGGGGGTGCGGTTGGCACCCGCGCACCGGGCATGCCCGGCGGGTGCTACACTGGTCTGCAGAACAAGCCTCCTCCGTAGAAATCCTCCAACCGAATACACCTGAAGGCATCGCTGATGCGGCAAGCGGAAACCTATGACTACTGACCCCGATGACAATTACGGCACCCTGATCGCCATCGGCGGCGCGGAGGATCGCGAGCAGGAACTCGAGGTCCTGTCGAAGGTGTTCAGCTTCGCGCCCGAAGGCAGCGACGAGGTGACGGTGATCGCGACCGCGAGCGGCGTCCCGGAGGAAATACTGCCCGTCTACGAGGAGGCATTCGGGCGTATCGGCGCCAGCAAGGTCCATTGCCTGTCCGTGCGTGAGCGGAATGACGCGGCGGACCCGGAGAGCATCGAACTGATCCGGCGCTCCGGCGTGGTGTTCTTCACCGGGGGCGACCAGCTCCGCCTCACCAATGTCCTCGGCGGTTCGCCGATGCTCAAGGCGATCCGCAGCCACTATGCGAACGGCGGCGTAATCGCCGGGACGAGCGCGGGCGCGGTGGCCCAGTCGACGACCATGATCTACAACGGCGGCGCGGCGGACGCTCTCCACAAGGGCGCGGTCAAAATGAGTTCCGGCCTCGGCTTCGTCGAGGGGATCATCATCGACAGCCATTTCCTGGAACGCGGCCGATTCACCCGCCTGATGGAGGTCGGCGCGACCAACCCCGAATATCTCGGCGTCGGTCTGGGTGAGGATGCGGCGGTGATCATCCACCGCAATCGCGTGCTCGAGGCGATCGGCACCGGGCACGTCATCATCGTCGATACGCGCGATCTGGCCAGTTCCAACATCGCCGAGCTGGCGATGGGGGAAGCGGTCGCCATCGAGAACGTCGTGATGCATGCCCTGATCAGCGGTCACGGCTTCGACATCGACGAACGCCGCTACCTGGACCCTGAAGCACTGCAGACGAAGATGCGGGAGTTCGAATGAAAATACTTGAACATCGTGCCCTGCGCGGGCCGAACTACTACAGCCGCTACCTGACGATCTTCATGCGGCTCGACATCGAGGACCTGGAGGATCGGCCCAGCGACACCATCCCCGGCATCGTCGAACGCCTGCAGGAACTGATCCCGACCATCCATGATCATCGCTGTTCCGTTGGCCGCCCGGGCGGTTTCCTGGAACGCGTCCGCCGCGGCACCTGGGCCGGCCACGTGGTCGAGCACGTATCGATCGAATTCCAGAACATGATCGGCTTCTCGGTCGGCTACGGCAAAACGGTCGATTCCTACGAACCCGGCATCTACAACGTCTGTTACCGCTACCGCGACGAGGCCTGTGGCCTTGCGGCGGGACGCGAGGCGGTCGATTTCGTCCGCCGGCTCTTCGATGGCGACGAGATCGACATGGAAGCGATCATCACGCGCCTCAAGGAAGTCCGCGACGCCCACATGCTGGGCCCGTCGACGGCGGCGATCGTCAACGCGGCCAAGGCGCGCGACATCCCGTACCAGCGCCTGAGCGATGAGAGCAGCTACATCCAGCTCGGCCACGGCCATCTGCAGCAGCGCTTCCAGGCGACCGTGACCTGGGGCACGAGTCTGATCGGTTACGGCATCGCCGACGACAAGAACTGGACCAAGCAGATTCTTGGCGATGCGGGAATCCCGGTGCCGCAGGGCCAGATCTGTTACTCGTTCGAGGAAGCCCTGGAAGCCGCCTACTGGATCGGTTATCCGGTGGCCACCAAGCCGCTGGTGGGGAACCATGGCCGTGGCGTCAGTACCGACATCAACGACGACGCGGCGCTGCGCGAAGGCTATGACGCCGCCTATCATCGCCACGAGACGGTCGTGGTCGAGAAATACGTCAAGGGCGAGGATCACCGCCTGCTGGTCGTCGACGGCAAACTGATCGCCGCCGCACGCCGGCGCCCCGCGCACGTCACGGGTGACGGCGAGTCGACCCTGCAGGAACTGATCGACACGGAGAACCAGGACCCGCGCCGCGGTGTCGGTCACGAGAACCTGCTGACGCAGATCCACGTCGACGAACAGACCCACAGGCTGATCGCGCAACAGGAATTCACGCTCAACAGCGTCATCCCGGATGGCCATATCGTGTGGCTGAAATCCACCGCCAATCTCAGCACCGGCGGTACCGCGACTGATGTGACCGACGATGTACACCCGGAAGTCCATTACGCCGCCGAGCGCATCGCCCGGCTGATTGGCCTGGACATCATCGGCATCGACCTGCTCGCCGAGACCATGAGCAAACCGCTCGATGAGCAATCGGCGGGCGTCGTCGAAGTGAATGCCGGCCCCGGCTTCCGCATGCATACCTCGCCGACCCATGGTCAGGGCCGCGATGTCGGCAAACACGTGGTCGACATGCTGTTCCCGGATCCGGCCAACAACGGCCGCATTCCGATCACGGCGATCACCGGCACGAACGGCAAGACCACTACCGCACGCCTGATCTCGCATATCCTGCGCCAGTCCGGACGCAAGACCGGACTCGCCTGCACCGGCACGATCGAGATCGACAACCATGTCGTCATGCGTGGCGACTACAGCGGGCCCCATGCGGCCAGCACGGTGCTCAAGGAGCCGACCGTCGAGCACGCCGTGCTGGAGGTCGCCCGCGGGGGCATCATGCGCCGGGGCCTCGGTTTCGACGAGTGCGAAGTCGGTGTGCTGCTCAACATCGCCAGCGATCACCTCGGCGAGCGCGACATCCATACGCTGGATGAACTCGCCCGCTGCAAGACGGTCGTCATCGACGCCGTTCGCCAGGGCGGTACCGCCGTGATCAATGCAGATGATGAGCGCTGCCTGGAGGGTGCGCAGTGGGCCCGCGGCGACATCATCTACTTCACGATGGATCCCGAGTCGCGCCCGGTGCGCCAGCATGTACGTGAACATGGCGTCGCCTATACCGTGAAGGACGATCACATCGTCATGCGCCAGGGCCACGTCGAGGCGAAGGTCATCCACGTCGCCGATGCGCCCATCACGTTCGAGGGCCACGCCCGTTTCAACGTCGCCAACGCGCTGGCGGCAGCGGCCGCGGCTCATGGTCTGGGCCTGACCGCTGCCGACATCCAGATGGGCCTCCAGACCTTCCATCCGACGCCAGGCCAGAACCCGGGCCGGACGAACCTGATCGACGCCGACGGCGTGAAGGTCCTGATCGACTACGGGCACAACGTCCCGGCGCTGGAAGCGCTCGACACGCTCGTCAGCAACCTGAGCGCCCATCGCCGGATCTGCGTGGCGAGCGCGCCCGGCAACCGCCGCGATGAGGACATCTACGCCCTCGGCGGTCAGATCGCGAAGATGCACGACATGCTGTTCGTCTGCGAGACCCACCCGCGCGGGCGTGAACTCGGTGAAGCGGCGGGCCTGGTCAAGAGCGGCGCCGATGCCGAGGGCTCGTGCCAGTCCGAGATCGTGATGAGCGAGGAGGACGCCGTCGAGCGCGCGCTGGACGAGGCGAAGGAAGGCGACCTGCTGGTGCTGCTGGTCGATGACCTCGAGGGCGCGACCCACAAGGTGAAGAGCCGCAGCTTCCGCACCGCGACGCTGTCAGGCGGCTGACCGGTTCGCGGGCAAGGCCCGCTCCTACGGGAACCCACACCCTGTAGGAGCGGGCTTGCCCGCGAAAGTACCCGCAGTGCATCACAACATCACTGACGACTGGCAAGGCCAACCAAACCACCGATGAACACGCCCCGGCCCCCGCGATGACTGCCCCCAGCGAGCCGCTCCTGACCCTCCTGCGCGTCGGCACCATCCACACGCCGGAAACTGTCGACGCCACGGAGATCCTGATCGCCGACGGCCGGATCGCGGCACTGGGCAGCAACCTCTCCGTGCCGCCCGACTGGCCGGTCGAGATCATCGACGCCCCCGACCTCGCCGCCGTACCGGCCTTCATCGACCAGCACGCCCACGTCACCGGCGGTGGCGGCGAGGGCGGTTGCGGCACCCGCTGCCCGGCGATGAGCGCGGCCGACATCGCCTGCATGGGGATCGCCACGGTGGTCGGCGTTTTAGGAACCGACAGCGTCAGCCGCTCACCCGCCGATCTGCTCGCCGGCGTCCGGGGCCTTTGCGCGGACGGCATCGACGCCTACATGTACACCGGCGCGTATCGCGTGCCAGCGCCGACGCTGACCGGAGACATCCAGCGCGACCTGGCCTGGATTCCCGAGGTAATCGGCGTCGGCGAGATCGCCATCTCCGACCATCGGTCCAGCCAGCCCACGCAGGAAGAGATCGCGCGCCTGGTCAGCGAAGCGCGTGTCGGTGGCATGCTCGCCGGCAAGCGCGGCATCTGCCACTTCCACGTGGGCGACGGCCGCCGCGGCCTCGAACCGCTGCGCCGGCTGCTGTCGGAGACCGAGATCCCCCCGGATCAGGTCATCCCGACGCACGTGAACCGCCGGCACGAGTTGCTCGAAGAGGCGGCGGAGTACGCGAAGATGTACGGGGCGACCATCGACGTAACCGCCTTCGACGATTGCCCGGGCGATAGCGAGTTTTCCGCCTACAACGCGGTCGTCGAGCTGCTGCGGCGTGGTGTACCGGCCGATCGCATCACCCTGAGTTCCGACTGTAACGGCAGCCTGCCGGAGTTCGATGCCAATGGCGATTACGCCGGCATGCGCGTCGCCCGCAATACCGAACTGCTGGGCGCATGGCAGAAGCTCGTGCGCGATGGCGTCCTGCCAATCGGGGACGCGCTCGGGCTGATCACCGGCAATGTAGCGCGCGTGCTCGGCCTGCAGCACCGCAAGGGCAGGCTCGCCACCGGCTTCGCGGCCGATATCGCCTTGATCGATGCCGATCTGCAGCCGCGCCAGACGTTCGCCGCCGGGCGCCGGATCTTCCTGGACGCCGGCTGACGGTCGGCGGCCTGTTCGACGCCCGTACGGATCCCCGACCGCATGAACCACGACGCCGAGGAAATCGAACTCCCGGTGGGTCCGTTACGGCTCGCCGCGCGGGTACACGGTCCGGCCGATGGCGTCCCGGTACTCGCCCTTCACGGCTGGCTCGACAACGCCGCCAGCTTCGAGCCGCTGGCACCGCTGCTCGACGGCATCCGGCTGGTCGCGCTGGATCTACCCGGGCACGGGCATTCGGACCACCGGCCGGCGGGCTGCCATTACCACTTTATCGACTACGTGCATGATGTGCTCGGCGCCGCGGACGCCCTGGGCTGGGAGCGATTCGCGCTGCTCGGCCACTCGCTGGGCGGCGCCGTGGCCACGTTCGTCGCCGGAGCATGTCCCGACCGCATCACCCGGCTGACCCTGATCGAGGCGCTGGGCCCGCTCACGGAACACCCGAACGAGACCCCACGGCGACTGGCGCATGCACTCGACCGGGCCCGCGTGAGGAGCGATCGCCCGGCGCGAACCTATCCCGCGATTGAACAGGCGATCGAGGCCAGGCGAATGGCGGGCGGCCTCGATGAACCCGCCGCGCGCCTGCTGGTCGAGCGTGCCACGCTCGCGGTCGACGGCGGTGTCCGGTGGCGCAGCGATCGCCGCCTGCGCCTGCCGGCCCCCTATCGTTTCACCGAGGATCAGGTAGTCGCCGTACTGCGGGGCATCCGCGCACCGACGCGCCTCGTGGTGGGTGACCGCGGGCTGCTGCCCATGGAGCGCCCGGCGCTGGAGCAGCGGGTCGAGGCGATCGACGACCTCGCGATCGATCGTCTCGAAGGGCATCACCATCTGCATATGGAGACCCCGCGGCCGGTCGCCGATGCGCTCGGTCCGTTTCTGGCACGGGGATAGCGGCGCGCTCGCTGCGCGCAGCGGGACTGGTCCGCGCGTGAAATGGATGGGCCGGCGCGGCCCGACCCGTTGCAGTCAATGCGAATCCACGCAAGCTTCGGTCAGTTGACCGAATAGTCCTGCAGTTCGCCATCCTTGTAGGGTTGAAACCTGCATGCTGTCTTTATTCAACTCCTTCGAGCCGGTCTGTTCCGGAGATACCGCAGACGGGCATCCCCCGGTTACATCTCCTCGGCGGCGGCCGAGTTCCGTGGTGTACGGCGGGAATCGTTACGGACATAATGTCCGCAGTCTTTCCCACCGGTAGCTTGACCATGACCGATGCCCCCGACGCCGATCGCGCCCTGCGTTCCGCCCTGCAACTGTTCACGCCGACGGAACTGGCCCGGGGGCTCGGCGTCAGCGATCGCACCGTCCGGCGCTGGGTCCACGGGCGGCCGGCGATTCCAGCCCACTGGTCGGCGGCGATCGGCGGCCTGATGCGCGACTGGACGGCCAATGCCCCGGCGGGAGCCGGCGCATTCCGCTTCATCGACCTGTTCGCCGGCATCGGCGGCATCCGTCGCGGATTCGAAGACGCCGGCGGCCACTGCGTGTTCTCGAGCGAGTGGGACCGCTTCGCCCTGCAGACCTATCGCGCGAATTTCGGCAACGAGGATGAGGAGATCCACGCGGATCTGCGCGAGATCACGGCCCCGTCCGACGACACGGCCACGAACAGCCGCAGCATCCGCTCACGAATCCCGGATCACGACGTGCTGCTGGCGGGCTTCCCCTGTCAGCCCTTCTCGCTCGCCGGAGTGTCGAAGAAGAACAGCCTCGGGCGCGAACACGGCTTCCTGTGCGAGGCGCAGGGCACGCTGTTCTTCGACGTGGCGCGGATACTGGAGGTGAAACGCCCGCGCGCGTTCCTGCTGGAGAACGTGAAGAACCTCCGCAACCATGACGGCGGGCGCACGTACGCCGTTATCCGGCGCGTACTTGAAGAAGACCTCGGCTACCGCGTGTACGATCGCGTCATCGACGCGAAGGGCTTCGTCCCACAGCACCGCGAACGGATCTACATGGTCGGCTTCCGCGAGGACACGCCGTTTTCCTGGGACCAGTTGGCGTTCCCGGAGCCCACGGCCCGCACGCTCGGCGAGGTCCTCCACCCGGAAGACGGCAGCGAAGCCCCGGAGCGCCACTACACCGTCGGCGAGCGGGCCACCGTGGCCGAGCGCTACACGCTCAGTGAGCATCTTTGGCGTTACCTGCAGGACTACCGCCGCAAACACGAAGCGGCCGGCAACGGCTTCGGTTTCAGCCGGGTCGGACCCGCCGACACCACCCGCACACTCTCGGCCCGCTACCACAAGGACGGCTCGGAGATCCTGATCGACCGCGGCGAAGGAGAGCGGCCGCGCCGCCTGACGCCGCGCGAATGCGCCCGGCTGATGGGCTTCGGCGATGATTTCGCGATCCCGGTATCCGATACCCAGGCCTACCGGCAGTTCGGCAATTCCGTCGCCGTGCCGGTCATCCGCGAGATCGCCCGGGTGATGGTGCCGCAGGTGCTGGCGCAGATGCAGGCGGACCGCCGCTCGCCGCAGTACCCGCTGCCGATGGAGATGGTCACGGCATGACGGACATCATGGACGCGGCCACCCGAAGCCGCCTCATGGCCCGCGTCCGCGCCACCGACACCAAGCCCGAGATCGCCCTGCGCCGGGCGCTGTTCGCGCTCGGATTCCGCTATCGCCTGTACCGCAAGGATCTGCCCGGCAAGCCGGATATCGTTTTGCCGAAATACCACGCCGTCATATTCATCCACGGCTGTTTCTGGCACGGGCATGACTGCGAGCTGTTCCGGCTGCCGAAGACGCGCCCCGAGTTCTGGCAGGCCAAGATCGACGCCAACCGGGCCCGCGACGCCCGCAACCGCGCGCGCCTCGAAGAGGCCGGATGGCGTTCGCTGGAGATCTGGGAGTGCGCCATGCGCGGCCACGGCCGCTGGGAGTTCGATCAGCTCGTGCGCGCGGTCAGCGACTGGCTGGTCTCGAACCACGGCAGCACGGAGGTGCACGGACGCGCATGAGGGGTAATGCGCGCGTTCGCCTTCGGCGAAAACGCGCCTACGAACACCGCATCACGTACACCGGATGCATCCGCTATGCGCACGACCCCGTAGGCGCGTCTTCGACCGGAGCCACCGCACCGGTCGAATGCGCGCTGCCCGCCCAAAGCGCCGGATACCGGCCAAGCCCCGATGCGCGCGTTCGCCTGCAGCGAAAACGCGCCTACGGACACCGCACCACGTAGGCCCACCTGTCCGCTGCGAAGCGGAGAACATGCCGGCGGACGGCGTCTCAACCGTCATCACGCTCCGCCCCGTCGCCATCGGTGGCCGAGCCGTCTTCCGCGCGCTGATCCAGCAGCCGCAGGTTCGCCGCCGGGGCCGATCCATCCTTGTCGTGGCCGAAGTACACGGTGGTGTGCGGGAACGGGATCTCGATACCGGCGGCATCGAAATGCTGTTTGACGAGGCGATTGTAGGCACGTCCCATGCGCCACTGGTTGCCGGGCGTCGTCTTGATCCGGATCCGGATATTGACCGAGCTGGTATCGAACGCCGTGACGCCACTGATCTCCAGATCGTCCAGGATCTCGGGACTCATCTCCGGGTCTTCCCGCAGATCCTCGAAGGCGGCGATCAGGTGCTTGATGACCTCATCGGTGTTTTCGCGATACGCGACGCCATAGACCCCGACGTGGTACGCGAAATCGCGCATGTAGTTGGAAACCGTGTCGACGGAGGAGAACGGCACGATATGGAAGGTCCCGGAGAGGTCGCGGATCCCGACCGAACGAATGCTCAGACGTTCGGCCGTGCCGCTGATGCCGCCGGCATCGATCCAGTCGCCCGTGTTGATCGCGTTCTCCAGTTGGATGAACACGCCACCGATAATGTCCTGAACGAGCTTCTGTGCGCCGAAGCCGATCGCCAGACCGAGCACGCCGGCGCCGGCGAGCAGCGGGCCGATATTGATCCCGAGCTCGGTGAGCAGAATCATCCCGGCCATGGTCACGATCACCACCGCCGCGGCGTTGCGGAACAGGGCCAGCAGCGTGCGCTGGCGCGCGCTCGGCAGCCCGGTCCCGGTCTCCGGACTGAGCCAGTAATCAACCGCGCTCGCGATCGCGATCCAGGCGACGACGGCTACCACGAGGATCCCGAGGATCGATGCCAGCGCGGTCACCGCGGCCAACCCGGCGTCGGAGGCCAGCCAGGCGCCGAGATCGAAGACCTGCCAGCCATCGAGCACCAGCGCGACGACCAGCACGACGATCGCGAACCGAATGGCCTGGAGACCGCGCGGCACGAACGCGTTCAGGCGCGCTTCCAGCAACGGGAATTTCTCGCGGCTGGCCGCGGGGATCCGGATACCGCGGCTGATCGCACGTCCGATCACGGCACTGAGGAGAATGCCGAAGCCGATCGCCACCAGACTCTGCAGGGTCGCCCGCGCCATGAACGGCAACGCCTCTTCCGGGCGCAGCAGGAGCACCGCGTGCAGGGCGAGCAGATAAGCGATCGCCGGGAAATGCCAGATCCGCGCCAGCACCGCCGCCGCCACGCGGGTCGAGCCGAGCGCCGCGTGCTGCGACCAGCCCTCCAGCAGGCGGCGCACCCGGGCGCGGTTCTGGAGGACGATCGACAGCCCGTAGACGAATCCGATCGCCACCACGAGGACATAGAGGATCTGCGCCAATGCCGGGGACAGCACGGTGCGCACGAGCGGGACGGCCACGAGTGCGCCGTAGCCGACGAAGCTCGTGAGATGCGCCAGCCAGGCATTCCAGTACGCCGCCTCTTCACCACTGATCGGCAGTAGCCGGAGCCCGTCATAGCGAGCCGCGAACACCACCCGAATGAGCAGTTTGATGCCCTCGATCAATACGAACGCGTTGAGGAAAAGCAGCAGGCGCGTATCGGCGACACCGCTCTCACCGAGTGCAAACAGGGCGATCGCCCACCCTGCCAACCACCCGAGGGCAATCACGCCGGCATCGATCAGTACCGCCAGCAACACCCCCCAGAACCGGCGCAGGAGGGCCGCCGCACCCTGACCATTCGCCGCCCAGCCACCGACCCGCGCGAACAGCCGGCGCGCGAACAGCCGCAGGAGCAGGAATGCGGCCGCGGTGCCGAGTATCAGCAGGCCGAGGTCCCAGGCATCCTGCCCGACGGCGGCCCAGTCGATGGCCGGGCCGGAGCCGATTGATTGCAGCGCGGCGAGCGCCTGCTGGAACTGGCCGACGACCTGGCTGGCCATCGCCTGGCTAGCGGCGGCGATCCGTTCCGGCAGCGACGGGGCCGTGGTCGCGGTCTCCGGCGCGCCCTCGTGCTCGGCCGCCACCCGGCGGAGATCCTCGATCAGTCGCTGGCGGCTGGTCTCGTCCTCGAGCAGATCGGCCAGCGCGGCCGCGGAGGGTTTCTCCGGCTCCGCCGCCGCTTCATCGGTCGACTGCTGCTGGGCCTGCAGTACCTGCGCGGCGCCCAGCGTCGGCAGCGCCATGAGCACGAGAAAGGCCACCGGCACCCACAGGCGGGCGATGGGCTGCAGGCACGTCCGGATTACTGACATCGTTGCTCTCGCTTTTCGAACTGATTCGTTTTGCCGCCGCTCGCCAGCCGAGGTCTGACGGCGTAGGCCGGCTTGCGACCGAAGGGAGCCAGCCGGCGCCAGGATTACGGCCACTGCGCCGCGCATGCCGGCTGTTGCCTCGCGGCAAAAGCCGGCCTACGGTCTCACGGCGACGCAGCGGTTACTGCTGCAGCGCCCGCGCGGTCGGCACAGTGTAATCGCCCCGGCACTCACCCCGGCAAGGGGTGCCGGCAAGTGGTTCCGACAATTCCGCCGCATGCCGCCATCCGCCATGCGGCGTACCATCGGGGCTGCTGCACCTCGACAGCCGGCGGCAACGGGAGCGCTCACGATGAAAAAGAGCAAACATGAAGCGGAGCTGGTCAAGGAGGCACTGCGCCGCGGTATGGAGTACGGCGAGCAGCGGGGCGTGGTCGAGTTCGAGGCTACCGACTCGCAGGACGACAAACTCACCTTTGTCTACCGCCTGCTGGTGCACGACGGCCTGATCCAGCCGCTCGCCCGCGGCGACGAGTCGATGCCGAAGATCAAGCACAAGCTGGCCCAATGGGTGGCGAAACAGTTGCCCGAGGACCATCCGCTGCGCCAGTAGTGCGCCCACTGCCATCCCGGAGCGGACATGCTGCGTATCTCGCGCCAGGTCACCATCCCGGACAACGAGATCGAGATCTCGGCCATCCGCGCGGGCGGCCCTGGCGGTCAGCACGTAAACAAGAACGCGACGGCCGTGCATCTGCGCTTCGATATCCGCGCATCGTCGCTGCCCGAGGCACACCGGGAACGCCTGCTGGCGATGCAGGATCACCGGATCACGGCCGACGGCGTCGTCGTCATCAAGGCACGCGAGCACCGCAGCCGGGAGTTGAACATCGAGAGTGCCATGGAGCGGCTGCGCGCGCTGGTTCAGGCGGCCGGCACGACCCCGAAAGCGCGCCGGCCCACGCGGCCCAGCCGGCGGGCGCGCCAGCGGCGCACCGACGAGAAGAAGCAGCGCGGACGCATCAAGGCGTTACGGAAGGATCCGGGCGATTAGACATCAATCCGCGCGCCGGTCCAGCACCCGGTCGAGGCGCGCGGGAAAGTTCGTGAAAATCCCGTCGACACCGGCATCGATCAGCTCGTTCATGGTCGTCGTGTCGTCGACGGTGTAGACATGCACGAGCAGCCCCGCGCGATGGGCCCGGCGGACGAACGAGGCATCGACGACCCGTTGCCCGCCATCCTCGACATTGGGGCCGATACCCGCGGCATAGCCGGCGATGGCCCGGAAATCCGCCGCCCCGGCCGACGCCAGCGGCGGCGTGGCACCGGACGCCTCCACCAGATCGCCGTTCGCGTCCAGGCCGTACCAGAGCAGTTGGATGAGGGGCACGTTCGCGTTCAGTGCCTTGAGTGTTTTCAGGCTCTCCGCGCTGAATGACTGGAGCACGACGTTCCTGTGCTGGATCAGGTCGTGCGCCTCCAGCGTCTCGATCAGTTTTTCCTCGACACCCGGATACAGCTCCGGGGATTTGGTCTCGATGTAGTAACGACGATCGGTTCCGAAGGCCTCGAGGATCTCGTCCAGCGTCAGCAACTGCACCCCGGCATAGGCCGGATCCGCCTGGCCCGGGTGCGCCCGGTTGAACCACGAGCCGGCATCCAGCGCCTTGAGCTCCGCGAGAGTGTGCTCGCCCACCCGGCCGCTGCCGTCGGTGGTGCGATCGAGGTCCGTGTCATGGATGGCGACCAGGTGCCCATCCCGGCTCATCTGGATGTCCATTTCGAGATAATCGGCACCCGCCGCCACCGCCTGCTCGAAAGCCGGTCGGGTGGCCTCCGGCGCGGAACCACTGGCCCCGCGGTGCGCGATATTGGCGAATGCGGGGATACCGTCGCCGCTGCGCTGGTCGGCGGACTTGCCCACCCACGGCAGCGCCGCGACGGTCGCTACGAGCAGGGAGGCGAGGCGGTGACCTTTCGGCATCGGGGACTCCGGCAATGGGCCTATGCCTGCCCGTAGACGGTAACACGCCGTTTACGCGGCGGCGTGCGTCCTCACTTGTGCTGAATCAGGATTACCCCGGCGATCAGGAGGCCGACCCCGACTACGCGACTCAGGGTCAGCGGTATGGGTTCCACGCCGAGCCAGCCCCGCGTATCGATCAGCACCGCGCCGATGAACTGCCCGCAGATGATCGCGCCGAAGGTCGCCACGGTGCCCACGCGCGGCACGGCCAGGATGCTGGTCGTCACGAACAGGGCCCCGAGCAGACCGCCAATCCAGGCCCACCACGGGGCCGCCGCCGCATCGCCGAACGAAGGACGTCCAAACAGCCCCGAGGCGAGCAGGAGCGCCAGCGCGGCCGTCCCGAGCAGGAAGTTCCACAGGGCGCTTGCGATCGGCACCTGCAGCACGGCACCGAGTCGGGCATTGGCCGCCGCCTGCACGGCGAGGCCGGCGCCGACGAGCGCGATCAATACGGTAATCAGGGCCTGGGGCATATCAACGGGCTCCGGGGACGGCGGAATCAGGCGGCGGACACGGCGGCCGGGCTACGGTCGCGCACACTCCAGCCGATCTCGGCGCGGCATACTATCCGCACCGGCATGGTCCCGACCAGGGTGCCGTAAACAAGGCCCCAATGATAGGCTCTCGCGCCCGCTGCCGCGCGCCCGCCGATGAACCGATCCACCGCGTGCGAGCAGCGCCCTACAGGGCCCGCCCGACGTCGAGGGCGACCCCTGTATGCCCCTGTAATGCCGATGCGTTCGGCCCCAACCTTCCTGGAGCGAAGCGATGCAGGCTCTCACTGACGCCCTCAATGCCGTCAGCAGCTTCGTGTGGGGACCGGTCATGCTCATCCTGCTGCTCGGGACGGGCCTGTACCTCACCCTCGGACTGCGGGCGATGCCCATCCGCCGGCTCGGTTACGGGTTCCGGCAACTGTTCGCCGGCCGCCGCGAGCGGCATGAAGACGCCGGCGAAATCACGCCCTTCCAGGCGCTGTCGACCGCCCTGTCCGCGACCATCGGCACCGGCAACATCGCCGGCGTCGCGACCGCGATCGCCCTCGGCGGGCCGGGCGCAGTGTTCTGGATGTGGATCACCGCGCTGGTCGGCATGGCGACCAAGTACGGCGAGGCCGTGCTGGCCGTGAAGTACCGCGAGGTGGACGAGCGCGGCGCCTACGTCGGCGGCCCGATGTACTACATCCGCAACGGGCTGGGCGACAACTGGCGCTGGCTCGGCGCCGCCTTCGCGCTGTTCGCCATGATCGCCGCCTTCGGCATCGGCAACACCGTGCAGTCGAATTCGGTCGCGGACGTGCTGCAATCCAACCTCGCGATCCCGGCCTGGGTCACGGGGCTCGTCCTCGCCGTCCTCGTGCTGATCGTGATCCTGGGCGGCGTGCGGCGCATCGCGAACGTCGCCGAGAAGCTGGTACCCGCGATGGCCGTGCTCTACATCGGCGCCGCGCTGGTCGTGATCCTGCTCAACGCCGGCCAGGTGCCCGGCGCGCTCGGCATGATCGTCACCGACGCTTTCACCGGTACCGCCGCGACGGGCGGTTTCGCCGGCGCCGCGGTGCTCGCCGCCGTGCGCTTCGGTGTCGCGCGCGGCATCTTCTCCAACGAGGCCGGCCTCGGCTCGGCCCCGATCGCCCACGCGGCCGCCCGGACCTCGGACCCGGTCAAGCAGGGCACGGTGGCGATGCTCGGGACGTTCATCGACACCATCGTGGTGTGCACGATGACCGCACTGGTGATCATCATGACCGGCGCGTGGAGCTCCGGCGAGACCGGCGCGGCGCTCTCCGCGATGGCCTTCGGCGATGGCGTCGCCGGCGGCAACTGGGTGGTGACCTTCGGCCTCGTGATCTTCGCCTTCACCACGATCATCGCGTGGAGCTACTACGGCGAGCGCTGCGCCGAGTACCTGTTCGGCGTGAAGGTCATCACCCCGTACCGGTGGGTCTGGGTCATCCTGCTGTTCGTCGGCGCGGTCGGTAACCTCGGCATCATCTGGATCATTGCCGACATCCTCAACGCGCTGATGGCGATCCCCAACCTGATCGCCCTGCTGGCCCTGTCCAGCACGATCTTCGCCGTCACGAAACGGTACTTCGCCGACGAAGCCACCGCGCGGCAATAAGCCGCTATCCGCGTGGATTGGCGGCCGCCTCCCCCGGGAGGCGGCCGCTCCCGGATTCCGGCTTCGCCTCCATCCGGGCTACCGCGTCCGAGCGTTAATTCACCCCAGGGGGCGGCATTCCATGTTCTGCCCACAACCACATCATGATGCCGACTCACTCGGTCCATCGCGCCCGCGATCACCGGCCAGCAGCAGATACCCGATCGCGATCGCGTCGTAGAGGCCATGCACGATAGCCGGCAGCAGCAGGTTATCGGTAGCCTGATACAACACGCCCAGGTACAGGCCCATCGCGGTCGCCAGTACGAAATACGCCCGCGAGAGCGCGTGCATCATTCCGAACAGGACCGACGCCACGACCAAGCCCGGCCACGCCCCGAAAGACGCCGCCATCGCGGTCTGGATCACGCCGCGAAACAGCAGCTCCTCGCCGACGCCCGCAAGCGCCGACACGATCACGACGCCGGCGACGCCACGCCCGCGGAACACGGACTCGATCAGCGGCCGCACCAGCGCCTCGACATCCTCGAACCACGCCGCGCCGACGCGGGCGGAGACCGCGAGTGCGGCAAGCAGCGGCACCGTGCCCGCCACGGCAGCGAATACCAGCCCGGGTGATGCGCCGAACGCTTGCCACGGCTGCAGCCCGAGCGGGATGGCCAGCACGAGTGCGAGCGGAATCAGGGCCGCCTCGAACAACACGGCGATGAGGAACGGATCAGCGGCCAGCAGGCGGTTGCGGGTCATAGCGGAGTCATTGGCAGCGGCTTGAGGGAAATCACGTTGTCGGTGGCCTCTTCGGCCATGGGGATATGCCGGTCATACACCCCGTCGCGGTGCATGCGCGCCGCGACGGGCCAGTGTAGCGCGCCCCGCACGAGTGACGGGCAGCACAACCGCAGGCGCGCACCGCGAAACATTTATGGCGCGATAATTGCTCCGGAAGCGACTTATGCGCAGCGAATCAAAGTCCATCAATGGCCGCACGGCGAGCGCGACGGGCCCGCGCCGCGGGCCGCATACCGCCGCCGCGATCCAGTCATGAATCCCGACACCTCCAGCGTCTACCGCCAGATCTTCGAGCACCACCCGACGAGCCAGTTGCTCGTCGACGCGCGTTCGGGCGAGATCCTGCGCGCCAATGAAGCGGCCGTGGATTTCTTCGGGCAAACCGGCGCGCAGCTTGTAACCATGCGGCTGTCGGAACTGATCGCGGACCGGTCGGAACAGGGCGGACCCGCGATCCAGCATAGGCTCATGACTACACCGTTGCCCTTGATCTTATCCCCGCACATCGCCGGCAACGGATGCTCCGATATCGAGATCGAGGGCACGCGCCTGCACGGCGACGACGAACGCCCACTGCTGCACGTGACCGTCCGCGACGTGACCGAGCGCGTGCGCACCGAGCGCGCATTGCGCGACTTCGAGGAGATCTTCGAGGACGTACCGGTACCTTTTTACCGCGCCACCCCCGGTGCGAACGGCCGATTCCTGCGCGTGAATCCGGCGTTTGTCCAGTTACTCGAGGCGGACTCCGCCGAGGAGCTGCTCGGCCATGAAATCGCCAGCCTCTACGTCGATCCCGCCCAGCGCGCGAACTTCTCAAACGCGCTCATGCAGGACGGTGAGGTCTTTCGCTACGAGTTGCACATGCGAACCGTGAAAGGCCGGGAGATCCACGCCGCGGATACCGCGTTCCGTCACTTCGATGAATCGGGCCACCCCGTCTTCGACGGCGCGCTCGAGGACATCACCCGCCGCCGCGAACTGGAAGTGGAACTCTCCTACCAGGCCCGCTACGACAAACTCACGGATCTGGCCAACCGGCGTCACTGCGAGACGGTGCTGCAGACCGAGACCGAACGCAGCGACCGTTACGGGCAACCGCTATCGGCGCTCATGATCGATATCGACCACTTCAAGCGCATCAACGATGAGCGTGGCCATGCCGAGGGGGATCGGGTCCTGGAATGGATCGCCGGTGTACTGCGCAACCGGGTGCGCGAGACCGACCTCGCGGGACGCTGGGGCGGCGAGGAATTCCTCGTCCTGCTCCCATCGACGCCGGCGGCGAAGGCGCACCGGCTGGCGGAGGAACTGCGCCAGGCGGTCGCACGGGAGCCGGATGGCGGTAGCACCCCGGTCACGATCTCCGTCGGATATGCCGGCTACCAGCATGACGAGGGCAATGCGCGTTTCATGCAGCGCCTCGACCGCGCCCTTTATGCCGCGAAAGGCGATGGCCGCAATCGCGTCATCGCTGCTGAACCGCCTGGCCCACCGTAGGACGGGTCATCGGCACGCGCGAGGCGTGCACCTGCGCGGTTCATTCCGGGGCGCAGGGGCGGTTTACCCACCGGGCCCCGGAACGGCGGGCGACGGCCCATCGCCCACCGCCCGATCCGGTCGGTCGAGGGGGTTACTTGGCGGCTTTCTGGATTTTCTCGGCCAGTTCCTGGTCGTTCTGCGCGGCCCGCGCGATGGTGTTGAACTCCTGCACATCGAGGCCGGCATCCTCTACCGCGGAGACCATCTTCTGCTGGGCTTCCTGTTTCAGGGTGCTCGCCTTCTCCTGATCCGCCTGCTGGATCTTCGAGGCGTACTCCTGCTGCAGCTGCTGCACTTCCGCGCGGGCGTCCGCGAAGGACTCGATCTGGCTCTGGTCAAAGTCTCCGCCGCTGCTGGCGTTGCCATCCTGGGCCTGAATGCCCGGCGCGATGGCGATAAGCGCTGCGAAAAGGCCGAATGTCAGGGTCTTGCGGTTCATGATCGTCATTGTCGAATCTCCTGGGGTCGCGATGTTCCGGCTCGCTGAGCGATGGCCAGGCCCGCGGACGGTGTACCAGCCGATACAGCGATACACGCGACACTGCAGGAGACAGGATTGCCATGAATTTTCATCCGGATTACGGGATCGTAACCGTCCCGGCGGGCAGGATCGGACGACTCGCCGCAACCGCCCCGCCGGCGACTCTCCTATACTGGTAGCAGGAACATTCCGGGAAACGCTCATGTGGTCGCGCCTGGTGACAACGCGCGCAGCGCTGCTCGCGGCATTCCTGTTGATCGCGGCCCCGGCGGCGGCTGCCGCCGAGCGCGAACTGGCCGCGGCGGTCGACGAATTCGTAGAGGTCGAGGTCGCAACGGTCGGCATGGCGACGCCCCACGGCGTGCCCGTCGTACTCCTGCGGGAACCCGGCGGCGGCGAGATGATCCCGATTTTCATCGGCCACGATACCGCCCGCGCCATTATTCTCGCGCTGCGCGACGCGCAGCTCCCGCGTCCCATGACGCACGATCTCCTCGGCGACGTCATCGGATCCCTCGATGCGCGTCTGACCCGCATGTACGTGGATGACATCGCCGGCAACACCTTCCTCGGGATGCTCGAGCTGGAGGCCGCCGGGCGCGAGGAGCCGATCCGAGTCGATACGCGTCCCAGCGACGGCATCGCGCTCGCCCTGCGCACGGGGGCCAGCATCCATGTCGCCCCGGAGGTTCTCGAAGAGGCGCGGCTGATCAATTACCGCGGCCTGGACGAATCGGAACAGATCGTGAGCGCGGTCGGTATCACCGTCATGGCGCCGACGGCCGAACTGCGCGAAGCGCTGGGCCTGCCCGATCGCGAAGGCGTGGTCGTCACCGAAGCGGTCGGGACCGCCCGGGGGGCCGGCCTCGAACCCGGTGCGCTGGTACTGGCCGTCAATGGCGAAACACCCGACTCGCCGATGGGGTTCCTGCAGCTGGTCCAGAAGACGCCTGAAAGCGAGCGCGTGCGCATCCGTTACTGGCTGGACGGGACGACCCGGGAAGTGCGACTGCACACGGACGTGCCCGACCGGCCCGGGCAGAACCTGTAACGCCGTGCGGCCCACGCCTGCGGCCACGCCCACCGTCCGCTGGTGTCTCGCCGGGCTGGCGGCCGTACTGACCGCGGGCTGCACGAATACCGTCGTGCCGCCACCCGAGCCGGAACGACCAGTGGCCGCATTCCTGCTCGACGACGGTCGCCACGCGAGCCTGGTGGTGGCGCGCGGCGATGGGATGACCCGCTATGCCTGGGGCGACTGGGACTACTACGCGCTCAATCGGACGGGCCCCTTCCGGGCCTCCGGTACGCTGTTCGGGACCCACCTGGCCGGGCTGGGTCGCAGGCGGCTGCCGGGCCCGACTGAGGAGGCGCGGGTGCGCGAGCAGGTCGCGGTCCCGATCGAGGCCCTGTGGCGGATCGACGTCCCGGCCGAACGCGCCAGCCGGCTGCACGACCGCATCGACCAGCGTTTCCTGGACGCGCGCGGGACACTGACCGCCAACCCGCTGTACGACCTCGAGTTCGTCCACGATCCGAGGCCCTACAACGCGACCCGCAATTCCAACCATCGAGTCGGTGACTGGTTACGCGAAATGGGTTGCGAGGTCCATATGGCGGGGCCGTTCTCGAACTGGCGGGTGATGTCGCCCGCCGATCCGTGAACGCGGCGTGCCGAGCACTCAAACCCGGGAGTCAGTGACGGCCACCGCTTGCGCGGCGGCCTCCGAGCCACCCCTTGCGGCGGAACCAGAGCAACAGGATCCCACCGATCGCCACCATGCTCAGCAGCGCCGCCGGGTAGCCGTAGCGCCAGCCGAGTTCCGGCATATTCCACGGACCGGCCGCGGGATCGAAATTCATGCCGTAGATCCCCGCGATGAAGGTCAACGGGATAAAGACGGTCGCGATCATCGTGAGGACCTTCATGACCTCGTTCATGCGATTGCTGACACTCGAAAGCTGCACATCGACGAGACCGGACGCGACCTCGCGGTAGGTCTCGATCATGTCCATCAACTGGATCGTGTGGTCGTAACAGTCACGCAGGAAGATGCGGGTCTCATCGGCGACGAGCGGCGACTCCTCGCGCACCAGGGTATTCAGCATCTCGCGCTGCGGCCAGATCGTGCGCCGGGCGGTCAACAGATCGCGCTTGAGATCGTGGATATGCGCGATGTGGCCGGACTCCGGGCGTCCAACGACTTCCTGCTCCAGTTCCTCGACGCGCTCGCCGTAGGCCTCCAGAAGGGGAAAGAACGAATCGATGGAGGCATCGAGCAGGGCATACGCGAGATAATCGGCCCCACGCGAACGGATCCGCCCGGATGCCTTCGCGATCCGCGTGCGGACCGGCTCGAACACATCACCCGGACGCTCCTGAAAGGTAATGACGAATCCGTCACCGACAAAGAATGCCACCTGTTCGGTAACCAGCTGCCCCGCGTCATGCGGCAACGCCCCGTCCGTCGGGCCGGATGGCGCGGCCCCGGAAGGCGCCGCCGGAGCGTCCATCGGCATACGGGTCACGATGAACAGATGATGATCGTAGTCCTCGACCTTCGGTCGCTGACGGACATTGAGGGTGTCCTCAAGCGCCAGTGGATGGAGGTTGAAGCGCTCGCCGATCCTGCGGATCGTTTCCTGGTCGCCCAGGCCCGCGATATCGATCCAGTACACGGTGTGCCTGTCCGCCACGGCGGGCAGCGCATCGACCGACGCGACCCGCTGCCGGGTCATCCCCTCGGGGCCCCGGTCGGGGCCGTAAGTGATCACCCGGATCTCGGGCGCCGGTGCGTCCGGGTCGGCGATCAGCGTACCGGGCGCCGTCCCGGGCGGCGCGCGTCGTGAGCGACTCGCTCTGGATACCATCGGTCAAACTCCCTGCTGCCCGCGGCCATTCTTCCACGGGCATCGAAGACCGTACCAGTGGATTCCCTCGCGTGGCCCCGTTTCGGTAATGGGCCTGCTTGCCTGCTACGCTGGAGCCGTTCCCGCTCCCGGAGTTCGCGGGGATCGGGCGCCCGGTGCGCCTGCCATCACAGGCAGCCCGAATCGGCCACTGCTTACGCTGAAGGAGAGATCGCCATGCAACTGCTCCCATTTGCGCTCGCATTGCACGCACTGGCGGCGGTGTTATGGGTTGGCGGCATGGCCTTCGCGTACTGGTTCGTTCGCCCCGTCGCGGGACAGGCACTCGAAGCGCCGGGGCGACTGGCGCTGTGGTCCGGGATATTCGCACGCTTCTTCCCGGTCGTGTGGGTCAGCATCGCCGTACTGCTGGTGACCGGCTACTACATGGTCCTCGGTCCACTTGGCGGATTCGCCGCGGTCGGCCTGCATATCCACGCCATGCATGGGCTGGCGTTGCTGATGACGGCCATCTTCCTGCACCTGTTCTTCGCGCCCTGGCGGCGGTTCCGGCGCGCGGTCACCCGCATGGAATACGATCAGGCCGCCAGGGACCTGAACCGCATACGCTGGCTCGTCGCGACCAATCTGACGCTCGGCATCATCGTCGTCCTGATCGCCACCGGCGGCCGTTACTGGCCGTTCTGACCGCAACGCGCCAGGTACCGCTTGCCCGGATACGCACACCGGCGCGAACGCTCAGACAAAAGGCGTAACGGCCCCGGAATGCGTCAATACCAGCCGGTGCATCGCGCGCGTACAGGCGACATAGAGAAGATTGCGGTCCATCGGCGTCTGATAGTTCGTCGCATTCGCCTCGGGCACGATCACCTGGTCGAACTCCAGCCCCTTGGCCATGTGCGCGGTGCATACGATTACGCCGCGCGCGAACGAGCGACTTTCCTCCGTGAGCAGGTGGAGGCGATCGGCATGCCCCTGCAGCGCTTCATACGTCCGCCGCGCCTGCTTCTGCGTCTTGCAGATCACGCCCAGCGTATTGAAATCGGATCCGGTGAAGGCGGCCACCTCCGCACGAATCGCCTCGAGTTCTTTGGCACGGCTGCCGCAGGCGAGCACCCGCGGTTCCTCGCCATGCCGCTCGATTGGTTCCAGGTCCGGATTCGGGCTGATCCGCTGCGCGAACTGCATGATCTCGTAACTGGAACGGTAGCTCTTGTTGAGCGTCACCCGGGCCGACGTCCGGAAGGCGCGACCGATGTCCTCGGAGGTCGAGGCGTTGCAGGGATTCACTGACTGGTTGGCATCGCCGAGAATGGTCTTGCGGCAGTTGAAGAGCTTATCGATCACCGCATACTGCACCGGCGTGTAGTCCTGCATCTCATCGATCAGGAGGTGTTTCACTTTGCGGTATGGCGAGCGTATACCTTCCAGCTTCATCTTGAGATAAATGAGCGGGAACACATCCGCGTACTCGAGTTTACTGTTCTTGACCGTGCGGAACAGATCCGGTTCCCCGATCCACGTGTAGAACCCCTTATAGGTCTCGCGCAGCGTGGAACGCTGAAACATTTTTTCGACCGCCGCCTTCAGGTTTTTACGGTCATCGGGCATCAGATCGTAGTTGTACTGGTTACCGACCTTCTGCTCGACTTCGCGAACGACCTGGCGGATCCGTTCATTGCCGGGCATGGAACGGTGCTTGCGGAATATCTCGTCGAGCAGCCACGCCGGGACCAGACGCCGCGAGACCCATACATCCTCGGCCTGGAACTGCGTGCGCTCGACATGCGCGGCATAGCGATCGAGCTGTTTCAGGAAATCGGGTGACGCCTTGTACTCAAGGCGCCGTTTCATCGCCTCGTCGTCTTTCTCCAGCAGGGCGGCCGTCTGTTCGAAGAACGTCTGGAAACGGTACTGCCCGTCCAGCAGCTCATCCGCGACCGCCTCCATGCTGGTCTCGTTGACCGTTTCCTCACCGAGTTCCGGCAACACATTGGAGATGTAATCCGCAAACACCCGGTTCGGCGAGATGATGAGGATATCGTCCGAGGTCAACGTATCCTTGAAGCGATAAAGCAGGAATGCGATCCGGTGCAGCGCGATCGATGTCTTTCCGGAGCCGGCCACGCCCTGGATGATCAGTTCCTGCGCCTCGTCGTCGCGCACGATCCGGTTCTGGTCGCGCTGGATGGTCGCGACGATGTTCTTCATGCCCTCATCGGACGAACGGCTGAGTTCTTCCTGAAGCACGTCGTCCACGACATGGACGGCGCTGTCGATCATCAGCTGTATTTCATCGCCGCTGATCCGGAACTGGCGCTTCAGCTCGATCGTGCAGTCCACTTCCCCCTCCGGGGAATCATAACGGGCAGGACCGGTTTCGTAGTCATAGAACAGGGTGGCAATCGGGGCGCGCCAGTCGTACACGACGTTCTCGCGGGCCGCGTCATCGAAGAAGTGATGGATGCCGATATAGACGGGCGCGCCGCCATCGTCGTTTTGATGGGCCACATCAAAGCGACCGAAATACGGCGAGCGCTGGAGCTTCTGGATCCGTTTTTTCTTCTCCAGCAGGAAGTCGCCGCTGCGCACCGACTGTTCGATCGATTCGCGCGAGGCGATCTTCTCGATGTGGTCCATCTCGTCGCGGTTTTCCGAGAGGTAGGTCTTCTGCTCCTCGATATCGCGCGCGTAGTCCCTGATCCGGGCCGCCGTGGCATCCAGCGCGCGCTGCAGTCGGTCGTGCACGTCCGCGAGGCGCTCACGCTCCTCGATCTCGACCGCGCTTCTCGGGGTCTCGGACAGGCTCATGACTCGGGGCTTTCCAGGGGGCGACATCAACAATCAGCCCGGCGCAGGCCGGGGCGAGGAGGCGCGACGATAGCAACAATACCGGCAATGCGGAACGGGGCGACACGGTTCTGGAACGAGAAACGGGAAGTGGAGGTGCGAATCCCGGCGCGATCCACGGAGCCCCGCGATCACGCAAAAAAACAGAGCGGCCCATTGGGCCGCTCAAGGATACTGCCCCGGCGATACCGGGCTGCGGGTGGTCATCCCGGCAGACTGACAGGGTTACCGGCAAGCACCCTCAGCCCGACTGACCATGAACAACCGGGACGCCAAGGAAACTAGAGCTTTCGCCCGTCTGCGGCATCCCCCGAATGGGTGAGAGCCGGCATGGCCGTCACTCTGACGGCCCCGCTGATGCCGGATGCGGTGACCGCATGCGCAAGTTTCCATGGCAATCCGGCCAGCAGACGGTCGAGATCCGCCTGGCGGTGCGTGCCCGTCTTGTGCAAGGCGCGTTTGAGATGGGTCCGCAATGTTTCGCGCCTAACGCCCCAGTCCCGGCTTGACGCGCGGTCGACACCCCGGCCAAGCGGCCACGTGTTTCCGCCACCAGCACCTCCTATTTCCGGGCCAGATACTTTTTCGGTATCGCTGCACCGATCGTGTACTTCGGATCCACGAAGTTGCCCAGTTTGGCGACACCGCACTGGCTCAGCATCATATACGCGTCCCACTTGTCGAACCCGTAATCTTCAACCAGCCAGTAGACCAGTTCTCGATACGCGATCCGGGTCGCGTCCTCAAGTGGTCGTGCGCTGCCGATCGTCATGATGGTGTTCTCGGTCTCGAGTCGGGGCCACTGGTTCTGCCACCCCTTAATGACGTCGAAACGCACGGTGGTCACCGAAGGATACTCAACGGCAACACCACACACTTCACCCTCACCCTGACACGCATGACAGTCGCCAATGAAGAAACGCCCTCCTGTAACCTTGACGGGAAGATAGGTCACGTTCCCCGGGCAGATATCGGGCATGTCCATATTGCCACCGTGCTGGTCAGGCGTGAGCGCGTTGATCGAATCAATCTCGGGCGAACAGCTGATCGTCCCCACATGCGGTTTGTAGGGAAGCGTTACCCGATCACTCCAGTACACATTGTCATCATCCAGGTTGATTTTTCGTACCACTTCGGGAAGCGGATCATTCAGGGTCGCCGTGTAGTTTGTACCGGTGAGACCGCCGAACTCCGGAATCATGCAGCAGGTTCCGCGTGGATTCTCCCCACGTGGTTCCATCGACTCGATGTAGATCGCCAGCGCATCACCCTTTTCCGCTCCCTCGACCATGATTGGGCCACACTGCGGATTGATGAACGGCATCTCCAGGATTTCGGAAGGCTTGTCATCCTCCTTCTGGATTCGCCCCTCAAAGCAGTCCGGCGTCCAGAACACGACTCGGTCGCCCGGCTGGACCGTCATTACCGGCTCCGAGTACGGGCCGATCGTGTAATGATACGTTCCCTGCCGCTCTGGCGTGAGCTCATGCGTGGTACCGATCTTCCCGGCGGCCAACCCTCGCTGGTCCATGATCGCCGGCGTTTCCCACTGAGGCTTCATTGCATTCTTTGACATAGCGAACTCTCCTGTACCTTATTCATGCACCGCCGCTTTTGGACGCAATCGGCGCTTTAGGGCCGCACCTGCACGGCTGACCGTCTCCCATGACAGTTCTTCACGCGCGACGACACCACCCGGGCGCCAGATGAGAACCGCGATCAGCGCTATCGCGAGTGCCAGCGTTGACAGTCCTCCGACGCCGCCCGGAAGCAGGTCGGCCACCATTTCACTGTTTTCGATCCAGCGCAGAGACTGATAGAAAAGCGTAATCAGGAACGCACCGAGGCAGGCACCCGATATCGTCGCCGGGCCGCCAATGACGAGCATCGAAAGGACCACGAATGTCTCTTCAAGGAAGAAGGCGCCGGGCATAAATGCGGTGATGTAATGGGCATAAAGCCCGCCGCCGAGCCCTGCGATAAAGGCGCTCACAATTAATGCGATCCAGCGCACGAACATGATCCTGATGCCAATTGTCTGGGCGGCAATCAAGTCCTCACGGGAAGCACGTAACTGCAATCCAATTCTGGACTCCTTGAACAGGTAGCCAACAATGAGAGCAAAAATCGCCCACAATGCTGCCGTGGCAGCATAGGTATGGCGGTCGACCCCGAAGAGTGTCTGGGGGCCGTTCGTCAGTGCACTCCAGTGCACCAGCACGACATGGATTACCACGAGCAGCGCAAAGCCGGCAATGACCGCGGGAAAATCCGAGAGGCGCATCATCGGAAAGCCGATAACGGCCGCCACCGCGGCTGCAACCAGGGCGCCGCAGAGGATCGCCGGAACGAACCCGATATGAATCACCTCGAGGAACGGATACAACTCGGGTAGGCTCATCAGTTTCTGCGTAGTATCCATGGAAAAGATCACGGACGCATAGGCACCGATCCCCATGAATCCAATATGCGGAAACCACAAGATGTTCGTATTGCCCATGAACACCTGCAGTCCGACCACCAGAACCACGTGTATGAACAGTTCGGTCACGAAACCGCTCAGAAGAGGAGAACCGATCGCGGTGGTCACGGCCAGAATCAATGCGATCCCAGCGACCAGCAAACCGATCGTTGAGCCGTGGGAGAGCGACGCGCGCAGATCCGGCATGAGCGATTCTCGACTCGAAGTGTTGATGTTTGTCATTTGCTCCGCACCAAACCTTCTGGACGGGCGATCAGGATCACGATCACCAGAGCGAATATGAAGGCCTGCCGATAGCCCGTGAGGGCTTCCGGCATGAACGTGTTGATGACCACCGTGATAATCCCGAGCGCATACCCGCCGACCACCGCACCAAGCAGGCTGTGCATGCCGCCGAGCACAGTCGCGACGAATGCGACGATCAACGGCTGGAGGCCGATATCCGGCGTCACGGATCCACCGCGTCCCAGCCAGAACAGCGCGACCACACCGGCCAGAAAGCCACTGATCGCGAACGCCGCACTGATTACCATGTTTGCCGGTATCCCGAGCATGCGCGTCATGCGGAAGTTATCGGCGGCGGCGCGCAGGGCAATCCCGAGGACCGTTCGATTCAGCAAAACGGTGAACAGCACCAGCATCAGGATGCTCACGGCGATCGCGATCAACTCACGCAGAGCGATCATGTTGCCGGCGATTTCCACCGTGGTGGTGAACATATCCGGCATCGGCACCACCCGCGACCGAGGTGAGATGAACAGTTGCGCGCCCGTCTGTAACAGCATGCTCACCGCGAACGATGTCACGAGCATTGCGGTGAGCGATTTGTCGCGCACGGGCCGGAATGCGATTCGCTCCGTCAGAACGCTGACCAGCATCGCCGCCATCACGGCGATCACGGCCATCACAAGCCACGGCATCGCCGTTTCCCGCATGAGGTAGAGGGCGTATCCCACCACCATCACGAGATCCCCATATGCGAAGTTGACCAGGCGCAGAATCCCGTACACCAGGACCAGGCCCAATGCCATCAAGGCATACAGGCTGCCGAGATTCAGTGCGCTGATCGCGAGGCCAATTACGTCACTCACCAGCGCTCTCCCGCTGTGTCGCTGTATCGCCGCCGAGGAACACGCTCCCCATGTCGACACTCTCACCCAACTCTTCGGGCGTCCCGCTTGCCGCAATCTCTCCCATGTGGAGCAGATATACGCGCTCGGCGATTTCGCAGGTTTTGCGGACATTCTGCTCGACGAGCAGTATCGTCGTGCCCTGCTCGTGCAGGGTGCGGATCAGGTCAAAGACCTCGTCAACCAGGGCTGGCGCCAGGCCCAGCGATGGCTCGTCGAGCATCAGCAGGCGCGGGTGCGACATCAGCGCACGCGCGATTGCCAGTTGCTGCTGCTCCCCGCCGGACATAGTTCCCGCGCGCTGATTCAACCGTTTCTTGATGATCGGGAATCGCTCGCAGATCGCCTCAAGGTCCTGCTGATACTCCTGCCGATCCCCCCGAACGAACGCCCCGAGGCGCAGATTCTGCTCGACGGTCAATGCCGGAAAGATGTCCCGATTCTCCGGAACCATCGCAACCCCGCGCCGCACCACACGCTCGGGCGATAACCCCAGGAGCGATTCACCCTCGAGCAGGATGTTGCCTGCCGATGGCCGCACGACGCCGGCCACGGTGGACATGGTCGTGGTCTTGCCGGCGCCATTGGCGCCTACCAGTGCGACCAGTTCACCGTTGCCGACCTCGAGATCAATGCCCGTCAGCGCCTGGATTGCGCCGTAGCGTGCATCAACACCCTTGAGTTCAAGCATCGTAGGCATATTCTGCCCCGCGTCCTAGATAGGCTTCGAGAACCGCCGGATCCCGTCGGATTTCGGCCGGCGTACCCTCAGCGATCGATTGGCCGTAGTTGAGCACATGGATACGATGGCACAGGCGCATGATCAGCGGCATGTCGTGGTCCACGATGAGCAGCCCAAGGTCCCGTTCCTGCGGCAACGCCGTCAGCCGTCTCAGGAGTTCCTCGCTCTCGTTCTCGTCCAGACCGGCTCCCGGTTCATCGAGCATGAGGAACTGCGGGTTCATCGCCAGCCCGCGGGCCACCTCGACAATTCGCTTATGGCCGTAAGGTAAGCTGTCGGCGGCAGCCCTGCGCCAGGTTTCGATATCAAAGTACTCGATCAACTCGTCGGCGCGTCGCTGTGCCTGGCGTCTCGACGCACCAACTCCCATACTCGCCACGACAATGTTTTGCTCAACCGACAGGGCCGGGAAGATTCGGGCGCCCTGGAACGTACGGGCGACACCGGCGCGCGCGATACGGTGGGGTGGTCGTCCCGAGATCACGGTATCGCCGACCCGGACGACACCTGTGGTGGGTTGAAGCACGCCCGAGATGGTATTGATCAACGTGCTCTTCCCGGAACCATTAGGCCCGATGAGCCCGAGCACCTCTCCGCGCCGAAGCTGGATGCTCACTGTATCCAGCGCAGTCAGTTCATGAAATTTCTTGGTCACGCCCTGGACTACAAGTCCAGAACCCGAATCTTCCGCTCCGCTGAATCTGGCCATTTCGGGGACCGGCTCGCTGTTGTTCAAAGGATCGAACCAAGGCCGGGGCGGCCGCGGTATGCGGCCGCCCCGGCAACCACCAGGACGTCTATTCCTGACGCTTCATCCATTCCTTGAGATACGGCGGCGTCGGCACATTGCTCGGCGTCCGCCAGCCGATGAAGGACGTCGTGGCATCCTGGAGTTCGACCATAGCAACCGACTTGAGCGGCTGGTGCCCCGTGTCGGCCGAGGTCCAGTCCATCGTGCCGGTCAGGAGTTCGAAGTCGTTCTCCTCAAGTGCCTTCGAGACGGCCTTGCCTTCGACGGTTCCGGCGATTTCTGCTGCCCGAGCCATCGACATGACGGTATCCCAACCCGTGGCGACGAACGACGTCTTCGGGCGCTCACCGTGTTTTTCCTCGTAGAGTTTGAGGAACTCATCCATGCCAGGGGCCGTGCCTTCCTTCATGTAACTGTGGGTGGCGAAGTAGACATCACTGCCGAACTGCGTGCCCAACGCATCCCACAAGCCCGGGTCATCATACGAGTCGCCGCCAACGATCGGCGCATCAATACCCGCCTGACGGATCGTACGAATAATCATGCTGAGATCGGGTTGATACGAGGAGATGAAGATGACATCGAGCTCTTCGCCCTCGAGCTGATCTTTCATCGTCGAGAGCTGGGCGGAGAAATCACCGGAGCCTTGGGTATACTCGGACTCATGGATGACATTGCCACCGAGATTCTCGAAATGCTCAATGAAGTACTTCGAGAGAGTGGTCGTGTAGTCGATGAACGTGTCGGTGACAACGTAGGCGTCATCCCAGTCACGCTCGCCGTGGGCATACTCGGCGGCGGCGGCACCCATGACGGTATTCCACATGGCCATGGTGTACTGCAGATCCCCGAGCGTGGCCGAACCGTGCTTCGGAGACGAGCCGCAGGTCGACATTCCCACGATGCCGTTATCCTGCGCGACCCGCTGCGCAGAGCCACCGAAATCGAAGTCACACGGTGCCACGATGAAGTCGGCACCGTCGCTGACCAATTGCACCGCGTTGTTACGCACGGTTGACGGATCGCTCTTACCGTCGAGATTGCGCCATTTCACCTCGCGCCCGAGTACGCCTCCCGTTTCGTTGAGATGCTCAACGGCGAGTTTCGCCCCTTCAAGAGTCGGGACATCGAGAGCCGCCTGGATACCGGTCGTACACAAACTGCCTCCAAAGTAGACCGGATCTTCCTCTGCCTGAACAAGCCCTGTCGTGACCAATCCGCCGGCAAGCAATCCGCCGGCAAGCAGACTGATCAGTCGGGTACGGTCACCGTTGTGACGCTGCCTGTTTCGTTTCATGGTTCTGTCCTCCCCCCGAATGGGTTGCTGGACTGTGACGTTGAGGTCCGCGCCGGAACGATCGCGTCATCGCCGGGTGTGGACCTGGATGGACTCTGTTCCTGATGGTCGTCTCTGCGCCGCTGCAGATGTGTCATACGTGTCCCCGCAGCGCTCTCCTCCTGGGCAAGGCTGATCGAGATCACGCGCGCGTCGCCCTCACCAACCGACACGTAGGCGTGGCGCATGGAGCTGTCAAAGTAGATGCTATCGCCCGGATTCAGTGCGACTGGGCCGTAGTGTTCGCTGTGAAATTCAACCCGCCCTTCGAGCACGAGCAGAAACTCCTCTCCCTCGTGCGTACTCCAGTCGACTTTGGGTGGCGGCTGCCGCGTTTTCACATCAATTACCAGCGGCAGCATGTGTCGGCCGACCATTTCGGTCGAGTGCACCTGATAGTCGTAGAACTCGGTAGGGAACCGATCGACCTGATCGGCAGTGGTGCGCACGAGGCGCCCGGTGGGCGGCGGGTTGGTGTCCGTGTCTTCCAGGAGATGATCGAACAGGACGCCCAGGCCGCGTGCGATCTTGAGCATGGTGTTGATGGTCCCGCTGACCTGTCCGTTCTCGACCTTGCTCAGCGTAGATACGGAAACTCCTGAGCGCTCACTCACCTGCTGCAGCGTCAGCCCGCGCTCCTGGCGGAGTGTTTTCACACGCGACCCCAGGTTGGAAAGCGGTTGGTCCATGGTGAATCCCTTTTGGACGCGGGCCTCGCGCTTTCGGCGTTTGCCGTAACGCGGGTTACTTTTCGAAATGTAGCAGAATTTTCTAAAACGAAAAATACCGCGATACTGGAGCTTCTGTCTACCGCGCTCCACACCAAGCTGGGCTATCCGACCTGCAGCGTCGAGAACCCCCTCTTTCACGGCCAGAACCTGCCGCCGTGATGTGCATCTGCCGCTGAAGGCCACTCCTGGCATCGGCTATCGCGGGAAGGCATAAGCTGAAGGAGAGATCACTATGAAACTGCTGCGCTTCGCGCTCGCCCTGGACGGATGGACCACCGTGGCATGGGTTAGCGGCATGGCCTTTGCGTAGTGGTTCTTGCGCCCGGTCGCCGGTCAGGTCCTCGAAGCACCCGCGCGGCTCCCGTTTGCTGTGGTTCCGACTGGCTTCGCCGCGACGCCGTCCTCCTTTTTCGGGACAGGGATGCGAGGCGCGGCACGGAATGAGGGAAAAAATAGAGCGGCCCGTTGGGCCGCTCAAGGATACTGCCCCGGTGGGACCGGGCTGCGGGTGGTCATCGCGGCAGACTGACAGGGTGACCCGGAAGCCCCCTCAGCCCGACTGACCATGAACAACCGGGACGCCCGGAACCGTAGGGCGTGCGCCCGTCCACGGCATCCCCAAAATGGGTGAGTGCCCGCGTGACCGTCACTCCGACGGCCCTGCCGATGCGGACGCTGTGACCGCATGCGCAAGCTTCCATGGCGAGCCGGCCAGCAAACGGACGAGATCCGCCTGGGGGTGCGTGCCCGTCTTGTGCAAGGCGCGTTTGAGATGGGTCCGCAGCGTCTCGCGCCTTACGCCCCACTCCCGGCTGAGCGCCGCCAGATCATGTCCGCGTGACAGCGCACAGGCGAGATGGGCTTCCGAGGCCGTCAGCCCGTACAGCATCACGAGCACCTCGTGATTGAGGACACCGGCATCGTTGAGGTTACTGATAAAGACCGCGGCGGTCGCGCGCGGCCACGGACCATGAAAAACCGATCGGTGCGGCGGTACCGGCGTGGCGACCACGAGCACTCGTGGCTGGCGGTCGCCGGGCGTCAGGGGCATGGCCTCGGGGACGGGCGGGCAGCTCGTGCCGGCCCTTGCATGCACCAATGCGAGCAGATCGCGCAGCCGGGCCCGATCTTCCGCCTGGACTGGCGCCAGGCGCCCCTCGGACTGGGTCAATCCACAACGGCACGCCAAGACGGACTCGGCCTTGGGATTGGCGTGCAGGACCTGTTGCTGCTCGTCGAGCAGCACCACGCCGACGCCAAGCGATTCCAGCGCTCCTTCGGCCGTCGCCTGCTGCTGATCCGCCAAATCGAGCAGATGGCCCATACGCGCGGCGCGCTGGATGTGCAGCACGAAACGCCGGATGTACGCGGCCTCGTGTTCAGAGAAGGTCCAGCGGCGCGATCGCGCTGGAGGCCGAACTTGATCGTGAACTCGTGGTCCCGCATGGCGAGACCACCACGGACATGATGGGTGTCCTGCGGTGCCAGATAGTCGGCGAAGAATTCCCTCCGACGCAGTCGCCGATGATCGACGAACGCTTCGCCGGGCACGATGAAGCCTGCGGGCTTGTCGCGGAGAAAGTGCAGATAGACGTCCCTGTGGACGAGGTACTCACCGTGCGCCTGCTGGAGGTCGGGATCGAGGTTGTAATGGACGTTGGAGCGGATCGGCGGACCGCGCTCATTGATCACGCGGAATATGCCCGATTTGGCATCGAGCGTGCGTGCCAACCCAGCCAGGAATATCCGCCAGTGCCCCAGTTCCGTCGCCGATTCGTACACTGACTCTACCAGGTCCGAAAAGGCATCGAGATCACCACTTCTGGATGATCGCATCGGCTGCATTCCTTACCGCCCTTCGGGCGGTCGGTCCCCCGCAAAGGGCCCGCACCGCAAATCCACGCGGCCTAGGGCCGTTTCGCGGAGTCCATGCGCAAAGCATGCCAGAAAATCCGCCGCACCTCCTCCAGACCGGCATGCCGGAGACCTTCACGGCAGCCGCGTCAACGATCACCCGTGCTGCAACGGCACGAAGGCGACCGGGAGCACGGCCTGGCGTTCCACGCGCCCGTCCGCGGACTTCGTGATCCGGAGCAGTTCCTGGCCCATGCGCCCACTGCCGACCGGGATCACCATGCACCCGCCGGGCGCAAGCTGCTCGACCAGCGCCGGCGGCACATCGGTGGACCCCGCGGTGACGATGATCCCGTCAAAAGGCGCGGCCTCGAGCCAGCCTTCGCGGCCATTGCCCGTGCGCAGATGGATGTTCGCGTAACCGAGCCACGTGAGCGTGGCCTCGGCCATGCGCGCGAGCTCGGGCAGGTATTCGATCGAGTAGACCTGGGCCACCAGTTGGGCGAGCACGGCGGCCTGGTAGCCACACCCCGTACCGACTTCGAGGATCCGGTCACCGGGCTCGGGATCGAGCAGGTCGGTCATCAGGGCGACTATGAACGGCTGCGAAATGGTCTGCCCGCCGCCGATGGGGAGGGGCCGATTATCGTACGCCCGATCCGCCAGATCATCGGGCACGAAGGCGTCGCGCGGGACGGCGCCGAGCGCTTCGAGGACGCGCGGATTCAGCCGGGTCCGGCCGGTTTGCCGGCCGGTCGCCCGGGTTTCCGCCACGATCGTTTCGATCATCTCGTCGCGGGCATCCACGGCAGGGACTCCGCTTCACGGCGCAAGGCGACCCGTTGGCAATGGGCCGCGCACGATCATCAGCCTCTGGCGGATATCATAGCGCGGCATCCCGGTCGCTGCAGACGGGTGGCGTTGCCGCCGGCTGACCGGAGCTGACCCGGATTTTCCCTAATTGCGAATGACTCGCATTCATAGTAGATTGAGCGCAGTTTCGACGCAGGGGACACTGCGATGTCCGGCGATGCCGTAGGCTGGATGACCGAACTCGATCCGCGGGCGCGCCGCCTCGTCGCCGCGTTCCGGAACGCGGCTTCCGCACTCCAGGAAGAACACGATTTCGGGGCCGCGGTGGAAGACGATCTGGCCCAACTGGTCGGATGGCGGCGATGCCGGACGGTGATCCCGCAGTTCCGCACGCTGATGGAGACGATCGGTCTGCACGCGCGGCGGGAGATCCGGTTCCATGTACCGTCGTGCCCCTGTCTGGGGGCGGACGAAGCCGCATTCATCCGCCTCCATGCCCGGGCCACGGCCGGTGCGCTCGCCGAAGCCGAGGCGATCGCGCACGACATGGTCGAACCGCACGCGGTCATGACGCTGTTGCATTACGCATCCCTGCTCGCCCCCCATTGCCCGGGCGCACCGTTGCGCGAGCAGACCGGCGGCAGCGAATCGGTTTCCGGCGATGGCATCGGGCCCGGAAAGCCGGCCGGCCGGCGCCTGCATTGATGGGCTGATCCGGGCATCGAGCACGCAGGGACCCGCGAGCGACCACAACGTGCCCTTCAGGGTGTCGTGTAGCCGTCCAGCACCTCGCCCGGTCGCCGGAATACTTCGAAATGGGCCGCTCCGGGCCACTCGATCAAGCGGGCCACGGGCAGGTTCCGCTCCAGCCAGCGGCCCATATCGACGGGCGCATTGGCATCACACGCCCCGTGCCAGATGAACGTCGGCGCCCGCACTTCCGTGACGTCGAAGAACCAGGGCGCGACAAGGGCGCGGACATCCCCGAACATGCCCGCCAGGCCCGCGCGCATGGCCTCCCTGAGGTTTCGCCGGTACGGGTCGACGACGTCGTTCGACTGGAGGATCTCGCGATCCGAATCCGAAGCCCCGCCCAGCAAAAGCTCGTAGCCGTCGCCTGACGCCGCGATCGCAGCTTCGAAAGTCTCCTCGAAAGCGGGCAAATCCGACTCGGCCAATTCCCATAACTGGCGGTAACCGTCGGCCATGCCCTCCTTTCCGACCCGATTGAACGGTGCCACGCTGCTGATCAGGCCCAGGCGCCGGACACGCTCCGGCTGGCGCGCGCCGCAGGCCATCGCATACGGACCGCCGCCGGAGAAACCGAGCACATCGAACCGCGACACGCCCAGGTTATCGAGGAGCGCCTCGATATCGCCGACCTCATCGCCCAGCGCGCGCTCCGGCAGCGGTGCCGTATCGCCATAGCCGGGCCGGTCCACTGCAATGATGCGGATGCCACGCGCCGCCGCGGCCCGCGCGAACAACGCGCCTTCGAGGCGCGATCCCGGCGTGCCGTGGCAGTAGACCAACGGCCAACCGCGCGGGTCACCGAACTCGCACCAGCCGACCCGGCGGCCATCGCAGCGGTAGATCAACTCATCGCTGCCTGCTGTGCTCATCTTCCGGGCATCCCTGGCTGTTCCCCTGCTTGCTGCACGTGCGCCATCGTTCGGATAGCGGCTATTCGACCCGAGGGGACGGATCGCGTCAAACCGCTCCCCGGAGAGGATGTCCGCAACCGCACCGAAACGGCGTCCCCGCGGCTGCAGCATCCACCCGTCCGCGCCAGCGGCAGCATTCGTGCACCGATTTGCCCGGGGATGCACCATAAAAAAGGCCGCGATCCCGGAGGATCGCGGCCCGCGTTCACGCTGTAGCGAATGTCTACTGCTGGGCAGGACGCCGCATGCCGATCGCGATGGACTGGAAGGTCTCGTCCGATCCTTCCTGGGTGTAGGTCGCGATCACGAACACCTCGCCATCCGGGCTGACGGCACCAAGTGCCACATCACCGGGTTGGTCGGCGATTTCAAGCTTGCAGTCGGTGGCCACACCGTAACCGACGGAAGCGCTCGTATCTTCGATCACATCCCGGCTCAGATTGCTATTGGTGCCGTCGAACGTGAGCACGGCTTCGCGGAAGCTGGCAGCAGGAATGCCAATGGTGCCTGCTGCACCGTCGACATCGACACTGAACGCCTCGTTCTCGACCGCGATCTGCTCCGGGGCCGCACCGGACATGACTGCGGTCAGCCAGACCGTGTTGTACGTTCCGTCGAGCGTAGCCTGGTCACAGGACTGTCCCTGCGGCAAGGCGATGAACAGCTCCTCGGCGAAAACACCGACATCCTCCGAACTGACCTGCAGCGCCATCATCCGGGCATCGGGGGCAACGAAACCGCGCGTGCGGTAGTCTTTACCGGACACATCCACCGAGCCGCCAATCCGACCGGTGCTCCCAAGATCGAAGCCATTCAGAGCCAATACACCGGCCAGCGAGAAACCGTTGAAATTCTGAACGGCGGTCGAATCGGTCGAAAGCGTTGTCCCGGGACCCACCTGGGAAAAGAACTTCCGCAGCGCACCACCCGCACCAAACCGATCCAGCGTGAGATCGCACGAACCGCCAATGCAGGCAAGATCGGCGTCACCCGTCAGGGTGTTCAGGAAGCCAACCTGGTCGGAGCCCAGATCGATATAACCGGTCAATTTTACGTAGTTGAACGTTTCGGTCACATCACCTGGTGCCCAGCTGGACGCACCAGTGAAAAGACCGAAAGACGCGCCATTGCCATTCAGTTCCGTGCGTGTCTCGGTCATGGCGAACAGATCACCGTCGCTGGATACGGCCCCGCGGATGCCTCCGTTCGCGGCCGTCAGACGGCCATCTTTGCCCACCGTCAGTGAGAAGCCCGCATCCTCCGGCAGGGTCTCGGTAGCCGTTGTCTGCGACTGCGTACTCGAAACACCGCCACCGCCATCGAACGACCAGCCGCGTTCGCTGCGGGACTCCTCGGATGTCTGCCCCGAACCATCGAGCCGCAGACTGCTGGTGATGTCCGCGCTCAGGGTCTGGTTGACCGCCGCGAAACCGGCGGTTTCGCCGAAGGCCTCGAGCAGGACGTCGAGCACGGCCAGATTCTTGGTGCCGATGAAGTTATCGGCAACCGCGTTCTCGCCCTCGACCGATGCGATGAGTTCGTCGGCGTCGTCACCCGCCTCCGCGTCCGCGTTCGTGGTGAAGTCCGCGTTGCTGGCCCCAGTGATCGTGGCTGGATTGGCCTCCAGCTCCTCCACGATGATGGCGATCAGGTTTGCCAGATCCACGGCCCGGAAATCGCTGAAGGCGGCACCGCCCTGCACGCGGGCCAGCACGCGGTTTACGATCATGGAACTGATCGGATTGACGCGAATGTCCTCGCCACCCGCTGGCGCGCGGACGGGGTCAGAGGCTGAACCGGCCTCGATGATGAGATCGCCGCCGGTACCGATATCGCTGTCGATCTCGAATTCGAAACGCCCGTCCGTCGTCGTGCTCGTGTCGAGCTGATCGACTTCGTTGCCGTCCTGGTCGATGCGGATCAGCCGGACCGCCGTACCGTCAGGCGCGTCGATCAGCCCACCCAGGGCGGCATGGACGTCCGCCACAAAGAAAGCCAGCAGGCGCTCGTCCCACGAACGCACATCGGCCGTTCCATCAACGAGTTCGACATTGCCGGAAAGCGTCGAGGTCGTGCTGGTTTCCGTCCCCGTTTCGGTGCCACTCCCGCCACCGCTGCCACCGCCGCCGCAGGCCACGAGGAGCACGCTGCCCCCGCCCGCGACAAGCGCCCTGATCTTCGATTGGAATCGTTTTTTCATCGCACTCTCTACCCTGTTATCGATCCATTATCCCGCCGGCGTCAGCGCCGACCTCTCCGAACCCTTGTCCGCGCAGTACCCCCGGATTCGGCGCGCGAGCTTCTTCTTGCATGTCCGTTATAAGCGATTGCCAATGTCCTCTCTTCGCCCATATGGGCTAAGGACGGGATATCAGTGGCGGATTCTGGAGCCGGGAATGCGGGTATTCGGGTAGCAGGCTCGAGTTCGAAGGGCCACGACATCAAGCGCGCACGCCAACGCCTAAGACCACTCACCCGTCAAACGTGGCTCAGGAAGTCTGACTGACAGACCGATTCCGGCGGATCGAATGCGGAGAACAGGGTGGCGACGACCAATCCCGATCTGATCGAAGCGCTCTATCCCGGGATCGGATATCCGGATGGCTGGTCGTTCGTCTGTCAGACACCAGGGAGAATCTGGTCAGACCCAGACAGCGCGTTGAGGAGTCGTGCAGGAAGTAGGCTGCGGCACGGGGGCCGCCGCCCCTCAGCTCGCGCGCAGCGGCGGCACCTGCTGGTGCAGGAACCAGCGTTCGGTGACGACCCGACGGGTGAACCAGTGCGAGCGCATCAGGGGTGGAGCCGCCTTGAGTTTGGCCCAGTCGGGCAGGACGATACCCGAGTCCTTCGCCTCGGACGCCCGCACACCAAAGCGTTCATTGATCCGCTGCACGTACGGGCTGAGATCGTCTTTCCCGTAATCCGCGACATCGGCGATGACCTCGGCCGCGATCAGCGCCGATTCGACCCCGGGCCGGATGCCTTCGCCGCTCTGGTCATATGCCAGACCGGCCGCATCGCCGATCAGCATCAGCCCATCGTCGATCAACGGGCGCTCGGCCCGACCGTAGAGAAGATAGGCGTGGCCCTTGAAGCGGCCGGGCATATCCGACGGCAGGCGGCCCTCGGCCTGCATCTCGTCAACGAATGCCTGCAGATGCTCTTTCAGGCGATGATTACCTTCGCGGCCGAGGCCGATATTGAGATAGTCGCCCTTGCGGAAGACCCAGGCGTAGCCCTTGAGGTCGCGGCAGAACCACAGCTCCGGGGTATCTTCCCGCACCTTGCAGTGCGCCGCCTGCTCGGCGTTCATCTCGAACTCGACTTCCTTGGCGGTGATCGCCGTCTCGTTCTTGCCGGGGCCCTCACCCAGGCGTGCGGCGATCGGGCAGAAGTGCCCGCCGGCGCCGACGACCAGCGGCGCGCGATATTCGCCGTTGACGCACCACAGGCCGTCCGCATCACGCTCCAGAGACTCGAACTTCACGCCCAGCGCCTTGTCCGCGCCCGTGCGCTGCAGCAGGTAGTTGTCGAACTGTCGGCGGAGGATGCCGTAACTGACGGGGCTGTCGCCGTGATGATTGTGGACCGCGCGCTGCCCCATCATCCCAATGCGGAAGTTGTGGATCGGCTGGAGTACGCAGTGCTTCGCGAAATCCTCGAGATCCACCTCGAGTTCGGACATGACCGCCGGCGTCACCCAGCCGGCGCAGGTCTTGTCGCGGGGGAACTCGGCCTTGTCCATCACCAGCGGCCGAAGCCCCCGGCGCTCCAGCGCCCAGGCCAGTGTCGACCCGGACGGTCCGCCGCCAACGATGATGACGTCGTGGGTCCGGCTCATGCCGCGGGCTCCTCCGGGTATGCCGGCGCTGTATGAAGGCGCTTGCGGTTGCGCGGGATGCCGTTGTTATCCGGGTGCGCGAGCACCATCTGGAACAACTGCAGCGTGCCGGCCCGGAAGGCCGCGATCGAGCCCGAGAGATACAGCCGCCAGGCGCGCGCGAAGTGTTCGTCGTACATCGCGCGGACCTGGTCGATGTTGTCCTCGTAGCGGGCCAGCCAGTCCGTCAGTGTCTCCGCGTAATGCAGGCGCAGGTTCTCGATGTCGAGCACGGACAGCGGCCCGGCCTCGGCGAGTCCGGTCAGTTGCGTGATGCTGGGCGGATACGCGCCCGGGAAGATGCGCTTCTCGATCCACGCGTTGATCCCCGCCGGCCGGTTGCGCCCGATCGTGTGAATCAGCGCGAGCCCGTCCGGGCGGAGGTGGTTGCGGATCAGCCGCGCCACCGTGGCGTAATTGTCCGTGCCGACATGCTCGAGCATGCCTACCGAGACGAAGGCGTCATACTCGCCGGAGATGTTGCGGTAATCGTCCAGCACGTACTCGATGCGATCATCGAGGCCCTCACGGGCCGCCTGCTCACGGGCATACTCCACCTGTTCCCGGGAGATGTTGAACGCGCGCACGCTGACCCCGTATTCGCGGGCCATGTACCGCGCCAGCCCGCCCCAGCCACAGCCAAGCTCCACGACCCGTTGGCCAGGCTGGAGTGCCAGCTTGCGGCACACGTGCTCGAGTTTCGCCTGTTGCGCCTGTTCGAGCGTCAGCTCGGGTTCTTCGTAATAGGCACAGGTGTACTGCATCGCCGCCCGGTCGAGCCACAGACGATAGAAGTCGTTGCCGAGGTCATAGTGGTGCTGGATGTTGCCCTTGGCCGCTCGCTCGCTGGCCGCCTTCGGGGTCGCGCGGCCGCGCCCCAGCCAGCGCGCGGATGCCGGCATGCGCGCCTGCTGTCGCTCGACGTGGGCCGTGACCTCGGTCAGGAATTCCGCGAGGTCACCGTCGACATCGATGCGCCCGGCGCTGTAGAGGTCGCCGAACGCGAGATTCGGATTGCTGAGCATGCCGTACAGGGCCTTGCGGTCACCGATACGCAGCGTGAACCGCGGCGTGCCACCGGCCGCCGGATGAACCCGTTCGCCGTTCCAGAGTTCGATCGCCACCGGCGGACTGCCGGCGAGGTTCAGCAACTGCACGGCCACCCAGCGCTCGGGCGCGCGGGGGCCGCTCATGGAACGGCGGTGCCCCGTGGGCAGGGAAAGGGGATTCGCCCGCTGCGCCGGCTCCGAGGCCGACTCCTGCTGGATAGACGTGTTGTCATCCATCGTATCGCCCCCAGATGGCATCCATGGCCAACGCCATGCCGTATGGAGTGTCTGTGCGGCGTTTGACAGATCCGCCGATACGAAATATCGCGCTATCGGAAGCCGGGTTCAAGGGGGAAACGTCCTTTTATTCGGCCCCTGGGCCCTGAATCAGCCGCTGTACCCGCGTGGCTGCATGCCATCGCGCTCCGCCTCGTAGGCGGCTTTACGCTCTCGGAAGTGTTCAACGAAGGCGCGCATGCGCTCGTCGTCGTAATCGCGCAGGCCGCTGATTACCAGCTTCTTCCAGCCCGCGCCGAACGCCTCGCCGTCCTCCTGCATCGCAAACGATAACTGCACGCTGCCGCGTTTGCCTTCGATCGCGAGCGTCCGGTCCGAGAGCTCCATTACGGGCTCACCGAACGCGAGTGTTTCCAGTTCGAATCCCATGCTGTCGTAGATCACCAGCGGGCGGTCCGGATGGAACATCACCCCATGCTCCTCGAGCACCGGGATCATGTAGTGCGGGAAGGTCTTGCCGGAGAAGGCCGCGTACTCCCGTATAAACCGCTCGATGCTCCCGGGATCGCGGCAGACCGCCCCGGCGCGCTCCACTTCCAGGTACACGCCGCCATCGGCATCGCGGACGGCGATCGATCCGGTGTCGGTTTCGGCCTCGGGAAGATACAGCGGCTCATCGGCACGCACCATGTCGCGAAACGCGAACGTCATCCGCTCGGACAGGCCGTAGCGGCCGAGCACCAGGGCGCACAACAGATCGCCCGGAACGCAGAAGCGCCGGGCATCGACATCGTGCAGCGGGTTGTAATCGCCGGCGACGTCCTTGGCGAAGGCGCTGGCCTGCTCGGCGCTGACGCGCACGCTGCCATCGGGGCCGGCGGCGTAATACGCGTCCAGAAAAGCGGGAATTGCGGTCATTGACTCGGACATCCGGTGGTTGCGTGTGCTCGGGGAGCGGGCGCCGTTACTAAAGGGCCGGCGCGACGGTGCCTGCGAGCGCGATTCTCTCACTTCCCGGTCCGGGTAAAAACGCGGGCCGTGACCATGCGCCGGCACTGAACGCGCCCGCCTGGGCGTCATTGGTCCCGCCCCCGATAGTAATCGCGTGTGCGCTCGTACAGCGGCGCAAGGTCCAGCTGCCAGAAGTGCGCGTCGCCGCGCAGCAGCGTAAAGGGATGGCTCGCCCCGCGGTCGTGTTGTGCCCAGTACTCGGACAGGCCCTGGCCGGTCAGATCGATATCCGGATACCCGCCGGTCGCGGCCTGGAACCGCCCCGGCGCCATCGCGGCATACTCGACAACCCGCGGTTCAGCGGTCGCCGCATTGAACCGCAGAAGGCCCGGATAGACTGCGACCGCGAGGGAGGCAACCGTCAGGGCCCCGACCACGACGCGCTCGGTAACGGGCGCGCGGCGCCCCAGCCAGAGGGTCAACGGAATAGCCACCATCAGCATCAACGCGAATGGTGCCCACGGCATCGGCGCCAGCGGCGTGTACTGCAGCAGGAAGAACGTATCGACCAGGGCGTAGAGCCCGGCCGCGGACAGCAGGCCGAGCTGCGCGACCATCCCGCGGTCACGTGACAGATCGAAACCGAACAGCACCAGATCGGTCGCGTCCTCGCCCGCCGTTTCGATCGTCAGACCCAAGGGCCGCAGATGCTCCACGAGCGGCGCCCGCTCGACATACGATGCCGGATCGGCGCCGCTCAGGGACGAGAGTTCGTGCATCGCGAGGCGATGATCCGGGCCATCGGGGCGGTACCACGGGAACGGGCTGAGGCGGATGGTTTCGCGATCGGTCTCGATTTCGATACGGCTGGCCCGGATTCGCTGTGCCTTGACGAAGCGGCGTTCGAGGCGACCCCGGCCGCCGCTACGCCGCGGCGCAAACAGTCGCACGGCGCGGATCCGGTCATGGGGGATCTGCCAGCTACCGACAGTCTGCCCGGTCAGCCCGAACCCCACGAACCTGGGCAGCCATCCCTCGATCCCGCCCGGGCCAACCCGCAGCCAGGCCCTGCGCTGGACCAGCAGGACCGCGGCCGTCGCGATGACCGTCGGCGGCAGGAGCCAGAGCATGAAAACGACAGCCGGGTCGTCCGCCAGGGCGGCCCGAAGATCCTTGAGCAACAGCGTCGCCAGGGACCTCGGCTCCTCCAGGTGCAGTCCCAGCAGCACGACCAGTGCAGCCAACGCGGCCAATGGAAGGCCAAAGAACACGAGCATAAAGAGGATCGTCTGTCGGCGGCGCAGCAGCGAAACCCCATATCGCAGCCGTACCGGCTGGCGCGCGAAATCCGTTTCGTTCATCTCCATTCCTCCCTGATGAAATACGATCCCACGAGCGATTGTACGGGTCCGGAGGTGTCGCGGGGAGCGGCCGGCCGAAGATCCACACCGCCGGCGCCCAGAGCACTCAGGCGGCGGGATCCCCGCCCTCTAGGTCTTCATAAATCGCCGGACGGAAACGCGGGGTACAGATCGCGAGGAACACCAGGTCGCCCCCGCCCGTGTTGGTGATCCGCTGACTCGCGTCCGGGGGGATCACGACGACATCGCCCGGCCCCACCGTTTCCGGCGCACGGCCATCGACCATCACGCGCCCCGTTCCCTCCAGCATCACGTAACGCTCGGTGACGCCGCGAAGCCGATGCAGGCGCGTGGTGATACCCGGTTCGACGCGGGCCCGCGCGATCGAGGTCGCTTCATCATCCGTGCTGTTCCACCACTCGGTGATGTGGCAGCGCTCTTCAAAATAGTACTCGGGGGTCGAATCGTTGTGGACGACCTGCGGGTTCGTCATGGCTCTCGATACCGTTCCGGGCCGGGCTGCGAATGATTTGTACACCGCCCCGCCGACCAACGATAGGCTCGGAGATCATGGGCGCGGGTCAGGCCGGAGTGTGGGCGCCGTCAGGGAGCAGGTGGCGCTCGCGCAACTCCGACCAGAAAGCCGCCGGGATCTTCGCCTTCATCAGGTCCACGTTCTGCGGGATCCGCTCAGGCCGCTTGGCGCCCGGGATGATGGCGGCGACGGCCGGATGGGCCGCGCTGAACTGCAACGCCGCGGCCTTGAGGTCGACGCCGTGGCGGTCGCAGACATGACGCAGGCGGTCGCGCTGCCAGATCGCCTCGGGACTGGCATCCTGATAGTTGTAGTGTGCGCCGCCGGCGAGGATCCCGGAGCCGAACGGCGACCCCACGACTACCTGGACGCCGCGCTCCAGACAGCGCGGGAACAGCGTCTCCGCGCCGCTGGTATCCAGCAGGTGATATTGGGTGGCGAGCAGGAACACGTCGGGGTCGGCCTCATCCAGCGCCCGCAGGCAAGGCTCAACGCGGTTCACCCCGAGCCCCCAGCCTCGGATCACGCCCTGCTCGCGCAGTTCAGTGAGCGCCTTCGCCGCACCCTGCATCGCCACCCGGAAGTGCTCGGTCCACTCCGCACCGAGCGCATCCTCGGCCAGATCATGGATGTACACGACGTCGAGCCGGCCGACGCCCATCCGCTGCAGACAGTCCTCGACGCAGCGCTTCGCGGCGTCGGCGCCGTAGTCGAGTCGCCGCTGGAACCACAGGCCGTGCACGAAGGGGCCATCGGGCTCCGGACCGGACGGGGACGGATCGAGCAGGCGCCCTACCTTGGTCGAAAGGAAATACTCGTCGCGCGGCTTCGTCGCCAGGAACGAACCAAAACGCTGCTCGGCCAGGCCGGCGCCGTAGTGTGGAGCCGTATCAAAGTGCCGGATTCCCTGGTCCCACGCGGCCTCGAGTGTCGCGTGCGCGGTCCGGTTATCCGTGCGCTCGAACATGTCGCCCAGCGGCGCACCGCCAAAGCCGAGCGGGCCGGGGATGTCGATTCGCGGGGTCTTGCGGGTCATCGCGAGAGCATGCCTCCAGTTTGGCGGGCTCCGGCCGGTATTCACCGGCTCGAATGGTCAGTCGTTGATACTACCGACCATAGGCGTGGCGAATCCGGCTGCCAAGCCCGAAGATGGGCGTACCCTCGAAGTGCCGGGGACCCGAAATCATAAAAGCAAAGACTTGACCCCCGACCATGACCCCCGACCACGACCGACCGCCGCTCATGACTGAAAGCGAAGACTTGACCTCGATCACGGCGGCGCCGCATCCGTTCCGGGGCCGGGCCGGAAAGGCTTCATGGGCTGGTGCGCTCCGTGCGCTGGCACTCGTCGCAACGCTGGCCCTGACCGGGTGTTCGCCGCTGGATGTGCTGAACGCGACCGCACCGGTGTCGAGCACGCTGGCCGAATCCGGCATCGCCTACGGCGCGCAGGAACGCCAGCAGCTCGATGTCTACCGGCCGGCGGCGACGCCCGCCGGCGGCGCACCGGTGGTTCTCTTCTTCTACGGTGGGCGCTGGAGCGACGGCGACCGCGCCGATTACGCCTTCGTCGGGGCCGCCCTGGCCGAGGCGGGCATGGTGGTCGTGGTCGCCGACTACCGGCTGTACCCGCAGGTGCGCTTCCCGGCGTTCGTCGAGGACGGCGCCCGGGCCTTTGCGTGGACCCACGAGCACATAGAACGTTTCGGTGGCGACCCGGCGTCCATCTACCTCATGGGCCATTCGGCGGGCGCCCACATCGCCTCGCTGCTGGCCCTGGACCGGCGCTGGCTCCGCGACGGTCGCCAACCCGCCGGCATGATCGGTCTTGCCGGACCGTACGACTTCCTGCCCATCGAGGCGACGGACCTGCGTGCCATCTTCGGCCCGCCGGAGCGGTTTCCGGAATCCCAGCCGATCGAATACGTCCGGGGCGATGCGCCACCGCTGTACCTGCTCCACGGCCTCGACGACGATACGGTGCGGCCCGGCAACACCCGCAACCTCGCGCAGGCCATCCGTGCACGGGGCGGTCGCGTGGAGACGCGTTTCTACGAATCCGCCGGGCATGCAGCGATCATCGGCGCGATCGCCGGGGTAACGGATTTCCTGGCCCCCGTGCGAGCCGATATTGTGGATTTCATCGAGCGCACGACGGCGGAACGACGCTGACAGCGCCACGGCGCCCTTTTCACCCGACGGAGAGACCAGCAGCTTGGAGATCGTGCTCACGCCCACCGAATGGCTCGCCGCCGCCGTGGTCGTGTTCGGTGGGACCGTCATCCAGGGATCGCTCGGGTTCGGCGTCGCGCTGGTCGGTGCGCCGCTGCTCTATCTGATCCACCCGGCCCTGGTCCCGGCCCCGATGATCGTGATCGGCCTACTTGTCTCGGCGCTGGTCGCCTGGCGCGAGCGCGCGGGACTGGACGTGGCGGTTGTAAGGCGCGTCCTGCCTGGATTGGCCCTCGGGGTCGCACTCGCGGGTCTGCTCATGGGCATGCTCCCGGAGGATACCCTCGGGCTGCTGTTCGGCGGGCTGGTGCTGCTGGCAGTCGCGCTCAGTATCGGCCTGCCGCCGCCGGCGCTCGGACCGCGTCTGCTGTTTACTGCCGGCGGACTGTCCGGGTTCATGGGCACCGCAACCGCCATCGGTGGGCCGCCACTGGCGCTGGCGTTCCAGCGTTACCGCGGCACCCGGCTGCGCGGGACGATCTCGGCCTGTTTCGCACCGAGCGCCGCGATGTCGCTGATCGCGCTCGTGTGGTCCGGGCACATGGATACCGCGCGACTCCTGCTCGGGCTCTCCCTGGTGCCGCCCGTCGCCGTCGGCTTCCTCGTCTCCGCCCACACCGCCCGAGCCCTGGATCGCCAGTGGCTGCGCGTGGGCATCCTGGCGATCTCGGCGCTGGCGGGGATCATGGCGATCGCGAAGGCACTGGTGTAGGCGCGGGCCTCAGTGATACGGGCCCATCTCCCCCAATCGCGCCAGCGGGCTGCCCTGAAGCCACAGGGGCAGTTGTCTGCCCAGGCGCTCATCCCCCATCACGTCGATGCCGCGCTGCCGGCGTGTCTCGGCCAGCGTGGTCCGGCAGAGCCAGACTTCCGTCAACGAGCGGACGTCACCGCGCACGAGCAGGTCCACTTCGTGACCGGGATCTTCCATGCACAGATCCGTCTCGCCGTTTTCCGACACCAGCCACCAGTCGCGACGGCCCTGCGGCGCATCCGAAAACTCGAACTGGACCACCACCCTGTGCGCGGGGAATCGTGTCGCATCGACGCCGCGGCGGATATCCCACATCAGCAGGCTGACATCGAGGTCGTCCTCGTTGAGGCGACTGCCGACCCAGCGGTGTCCCCATGCCCCCATGAACTCCACCATCGGGCGCAATTCCCGGCCGGCCGCGGTCAGATCATAAGCGGGGGAATCATTGTGATCGTTCACATGCTCGACCACGCCGGCATCGACCAGCTGTTTCAGGCGGCGTGACAGCAGCGTGGGGGAGACGAGCGGCATGCCGCGCCGCAGATCGTTGAAGCGGCGGCTCCCGGCCGTCAACTCGCGCACGAGGATCATCGTCCAGCGCTCGCAGAGCAGTTCCGCGGCCTTCGCGAGTGGGCAAAACTGGCCGTACCCTTTCGCCATGCGAGCGAGTATAGGTCCCCGAATTCCCGTCGTGCCAGTACATTCCGTGTACTGGAGTGCCTCCCCGGGGCGGCCTACTCTGCGGTCAAGGTTCGCGCAAGCGACCGCCAGGCACCACCGCAGACGCACCGACGGAGGAGGCAACAATGAGCACCACACTGTACGAGCGACTGGGCGCCGCCGACGGCATTGCCGCGCTGGTCGACGACATCGTGGACGCCCACCTGAACAACCCGGTCATCCGGTCCCGCTACGAGCCACTCGCAGAGGACCCGGAGCGGTTTCGACAGGCCAAGCGGCATCTCCGCGATTTCCTTGGAGCCGGCACCGGCGGGCCGGAACAATACGAGGGCCGCAACATGATCGAGACCCACCGCGGCATGAACGTCAGCGCGGCGGAATACATGGCGGCCATGGACGACATCATGAACACGCTCGAGGCCCACGAGGTCGATGAGCAGTCACGCAAGGACGTGCTTTTCATCGCCTACTCGATCAAGGGCGAAATCATGCACCTGTAGCCGTGCCGCTTCCGCTGCAAGCGGCCAGGCATCTCGTGGATGGGAGAACAAAAGGCCAGACAACGGAGAGCACGGGACGCGAGACGGTGTGCCGGATCGCCTCCACCGGTCCGGTATACCGTCCCCGGCACTCCGGGTGTCGTCCCGAACCCGGATGGCTCGCCGCAGCGCCCCCGGTTTCAGCCCGGTGCCTGCAAGGCACGGAACGGTCGCGCTGAAGTCCGCCCCAAAGACCACCCGCCTAGAACCAGGCGATCACGAATAAAGCAAAGCCATAGAGCAGCAATGTTGCGAAACTCTCGAAACCGATGCGCCCGATCCCGAGGTGTTCGCGCCGGAGGAGGCCAAGCAGCAGCACGGCGGTCATGACGATGCTCAGGGCAATCAGGAAGGCCTCGCGCTCGGTGGCGGCGTGATACAGCGATCCGGGGCGATACGCGGTATCCGCGATCGCGGCGAACAGCGTGTCGAAGGCATTACCGCCGACCACGCCACCGACAGCCAGCGTCAGCGCGCCGCGGCGCACGGCCGCCACCGACGTCACAAGCTCGGGCAGCGACGTGGCGACGGCGAGAAACAGTCCGCCCACGACCGTTTGGGAGATACCCGTGGTACTCGCGATCGCCTCGCCCGAACGGGTGACGAGGATTCCCGCGATCACCACGACGGACGCCGACGCGGCGAACTCGGCCAGGAGCCGCCCCATGGGTCGCCCGGCAGCCCCCTCCTCCGGTTCATCGATCCGCGTGGCGCCGGTCATGCGCGGTTTCCACATCGGATGCTCGCGGCTCTGGTAGACCATCCGCATCCCGAACACGTAGACCAGCAGCAGCGCCGGCGTCAGCGGATGTACGCCGGCAATCGTGACAGGCGGCAGCAACATCCCGGTCAGCATCATCGCGAGCAGCACGATCAGCAGCGACGCCTGCATCATGTTCGGCACCGATGCGGCCGCATGTTCGAGGTTCGCGCGGCGGTAGGCGACGTCGGCGATCGCGAGGAACGCGGTCTGTGCCGCGATCCCGCCGATCGCGTTGGAGAGCGCCAGCGAGGGCAGCCCATCGAGCGCCGCCGTCACCGAAACCGTGATCCCCGCGAGCGAGGTTACGGCGCCGAGCACCACGGCCCCCGTGAACGCCTCGCCCATACCCGTGCGGTCGGCAAGCCGATCGCAGATGCCGCTCAGCCAGGTGCCGGCAGCCCCGATCGCAACCGTGCAGAGAAGGAACACAACGACTGCCCAGGGTAGGGTGAAAGCCACGGGATCGATCATCCAGCGCCGCGCTCCGACAGCGTTCCGGAAAAGCATAGCAAGTCACCGTAGGCCTGCGGGCGCACGCACCGGCGGTGGCAGAAACACCCGATTACGGCGACGCCCGGAATCACGCGCGGGAACCCCGGGCCCGGACACCGGTCGGAACTCACGCCCCCGTCTGAAGCCGCTTGCCAACGGCCGACTTCAACCCGCAATCAACCACCCATGCGAGAATTCAGGGTGGTGCAGGCGCCCCGACCAACGACCGGAAGACCGTAATGCTCAAACAACTGAAAGAAAGGGTCGACGGACTGCGCGAGCGCGCCGGCGTCCCCGTGCGAACACCGGAGCAGCAGGCCGAGGTCGAGCGCAGGGCACAACACCTGACCCTGTACCACCGGCCCACGTGCCCGTTCTGCATGCGGGTGTTCATCGCCCTCGCCCGACTCGATATCCCCATCCAGCGCCGCAACATCACCACCGACGCGGAAGCGCGCACCGAACTCGGCGCCGGCGGCGGTCGCCAGCAGGTGCCGTGTCTGCGCATCGATGAATCGGCGGGGACTCGCTGGCTCTATGAGTCGGCGGACATCATCGCTTATCTGGAGGCGCAGTTCGGGGTACCGGACTGAACACGCGACGAGCGGATCGCCGCGCTCAATCCGGATTTCCCATTACTGGCATCGGCACCGGTTCACGGCTATCTTTGCCCCTGATGCATGCGGCGTTCCGCCCATCCGTGAAGGGAGATCCACAATGCAACACCGTCTGATCACATTGATCGCTGGTCTCGGCGTGGCTGCGCTCTCCGGCACTGCGCTGGCCGACACGACGCTCACCTACAAATCCCGGGATGGAGAAACCGGAATGGTCTACTCCATCGTCGATGACGGGGTAAGCCTGGACAACCGTGCCGCAGAGGCGACGATGCTCTACGACATCTCCACGAAGACCTTCACGATGATCGATCACGGGGAGAAAACCTACACGGAGGTTACGGAGGAAGCGCGACAACAGATGCAGCAGCAGATGACCGATGCACGGAAGCAGTCGATGGAGGCGCTGAAAGACCAGATTGCCGGCTTGCCGAAGGAAGCGCGCGAGAAGATCCTCAAGGGTACTCAGGCCGGTATCGGAGCGGGGCAAAAAGGCCTCTCAAAGGGCATGGAAACCCGCGTTGAACGGACCGGCAGGATGGAGACCGTCAATGGCTACGAATGCGAAGTAGTCCGCGTCGGGGTCATGTTCAGCAGTTCGGAAATCTGCTTGGCCGACAACGCCGCAGTGGGCATGCCGGCGAGTGCCTCGGCGACTATGGAGAAGATGAACGAGGGCATGCGCGAACTGAGCGGCAGCATCATGCAGGGCCTGGGTGCGAGCATGCCTGGCGGGCCCGGCCTGGAGGGTATCGCCGTGCGCATCACGAGTGACGGGACCACCTGGCATCTCAGCGACCTGAGCACCGGGAACGTGGATCCGGCGGCATTCCAGGTGCCCAACGGCTACGAGAAACAGGACATCATGCTCCAGGGCAACTGACCCCGCGACCGCATTCTTGCTGGATGCGATGGGGTGACGCCCGGGGGCTCCAGGCGGATTCCGTATGAACGTCCGGTCGCCCGGGCTCCCCGGGCGAATCCTCCATCACCCCGGCACTCTCACCGCGCACTCGAGGCTGTCCACCAGCCGCGCCATGAAGTCGAAGTCCAGGGTTTCGATCCGATCGCTGGGCAAGTGGTAGTGCGGGTTCCGGAAAAAAGCCGTGTCCGTGACCATGACCGCCGGCCAGCGCACATCCCAGAACGAGGCGTGATCGCTCAGCCGCACCGCCGGCAGGATCGCGCCGTCGAGGGGCACCGTGAGGGTCTCCACGGGCAGCGCGGGATTACGGCGGAAGCCGCTCGCCGTTTCCTGTAGCAGGCGGCGCGAGCGTCGATTACTCACGATGCCGATGAAATCGCCCCTCGACGGATAACCGGCCAGACGCAACGGGCCGGGGTAGGCCTGCTCGGGCGCCGTGTAGCCGACCATCTCGAGCACGATCGCACCCCGGGGACGCTCGCCGGCCCGCTCCATCTCACGCACGAACACCCGGCTGCCCTGATTACCGGTCGCGAACGCCGGTGCCTCCTCGAGCGTGAACGCCACCAGCCGCACCGGCCCCGACGGAGGCCGCTGCGCCAGCCGTCGCGCAAGCGCCAGCAGCACGCAGACCGCGCTGCCGTTGTCGTCGGCCCCCTCGGTGCCCGGTACCGTGTCGTAGTGCGCACCGACGATCAACGGCGCGGCCCCCGACGGGCCAATGTCCACGACCAGGTTGGCGACCTCCGCGCCGAATGCGCGGTACGCCTGCCGCTGCACCGTGAGATTACCCGGCTGGAGCGCGTGCAACAGGAATGCCTCGGCCGCGGCCAGGCCGCCACTGCGGACCGTGCGCTCGCCGATGTCGCGGCACAGCGACCCTGCATCGGCCCGCAGCTCCGCACTCGTCGCCTCCCGCTGCGTCATCGGCCCTCCGTCCCCGGACAATGGTCCGGCGCACCCAATCCTTGCAGGGACGCGCGACGCATGGAAGTCAGTCACGCGGCGACAAATGTCGATACGATTGCCGGATCGCGGCGAGGGATTACATACCCCGCAGCAGGCATCCGGTTACGGTCGCCGGGATCCACGTTTACCGTTCCCTGGAACTACGGGACCCGAAATGCCTCGAAGCGCCATGGAAAGCGGCCCCGGACTTCCCTGACCGGCGAGCATATTCGGGACTTTCCAGGTGGGCCGACCGCAGGGCGCCGGGGAGACTGACATGCCAGAGATAACGCGAAGGCGGCGATGGATACTCCCGGCCATCGTGGTCGGCCAGCTGCTCGCGACGTCGACCTGGTTCGCGGCGAATGCCGTGATCGAGTCGCTGCAGATCCTGTGGGACATGGACGGCGGCGAGGGGCTGGTGACCACCGCCGTCCAGCTCGGTTTCATTATCGGCACGCTCGTGTTCGCGATCGGTGGTATCGCCGACCGTTTCCACCCGAGCAACGTGTTCCTCGCGGCGGCCGCCACCGGCTCCGCGGCGAACGCGGCGGTGCTCATCGCCCCGGGTGATTTCACGCTGGTCCTGGCCGCGCGCTTCGTGGTCGGTTTCTCGCTTGCGGGCGTGTACCCGGTCGGGATGAAGATTGCCGCCGGATGGTACAGCGGCGGCCTGGGGCGGGCACTGGGCTTCCTGGTCGGTGCGCTCGTCCTTGGCACCGCATCGCCCCATCTGCTGCGCGCCCTCGGTGCCTCGTGGGACTGGCGCCTGGTGATCGCCGGCGCCTCGCTGGCCGCGTTGGCCGGCGGGCTGCTCGTGCGCCTTGTACCGGAGGGCCCCAACCTGGCGCGCGGCGCGCCGGTTCGCTTCAGCGGCGTCCTCGATGCCTTCCGACAGCGTTATTTCCGTGCCTCGGCGCTGGGCTATTTCGGTCACATGTGGGAACTCTACGCCTTTTGGGCATTCGTGCCCGTCTGGATCGGCGCCCACGGCATGACCGGTGGCACGCTGTCGGGGACGGCCTTCGCGGTGATCGCCGCCGGTTTTCTCGGCTGCGCCGGTGGCGGTCTGCTGGTGCGCAGGCTGGGCGGCGGTCGCGTCGCGCTCGGCCAGCTCGGCCTGTCGACCACATGCTGCCTGGTCTCGCCGCTGTTGCTGTACGCGCCCACGCCCATCTTTGTCGCGTTCCTGCTCGTGTGGGGCGTGGCCGTCGTGGGGGACTCGCCGCAGTTCTCGGCGCTGACCGCTTATTTCGCGCCCCGCGCGGTGGTCGGCTCGGCACTCACGCTGGTGAACTCCATCGGCTTCGCGATCACCATCGCGAGTCTGAGCCTGCTCGAATGGCTGCAGCATGTCGCACCGCCGGCCTGGCTGCTCGTCCCACTGGCGTTGGGCCCCATGGTCGGCCTGCTTGCGGGGCGGCCGCTTCTCGCCAGGAACCCGGTACCCGAGTAGCCCAGGCCCGTTTTTCACGTCACCCGGCCGCGCCACCTGGAGCACGCGAGTCAGCCCTGCCAGTGCCCCTGAATGTGCGTGATCGGGCGGGGCGCCTGGTCCTCCTCGCCGGGAAAAAGGGAGCGGTACCAGTGCGCATCGAACACGAGTTCAAGCCGGTCGATGCGGCCATCGCGCACGTGCGCCCACTGGGCGACGTGGACGGCAAGCTTCTCGGACAGCTGGGTACCGACCACCAGGAAATGGGCGACGTCTTCTCCGGCCTCGAACCCCTTCTGGATCTCGATCCGCTGCACGATCGGCGTAACGAGCTGGAGATATTGCACGAGGGCGTCGGCCGAGTGGAACGTGCTGATCGGACCCGCGTACGTGAAGTCCTCGTCGGCGAGGCAGGCGCGGGCGGTCGCGTAATCGAACCGGGCGACCGCGTCGATATAGCGCTCGACGATTTCGCGGGAAGTCAGTGCGGTGGCGGACATCAAACGCTCCCTTGATCGCTGACCGACGCCTTGCACGTCTCGGCCGCGGCATTCATGCGATCAAGTATAGTCTGCCAGTGTCCACATTGGACGGGCTTATCGGCTGCACTCGCGCAACGGGCACCCAGGGAGAACGCTGACTCGACCCGCCCATCAGGCGGCACGAAAGGAAAAAAACCACACCGCGAGCGCCGACAGGGCGACAGTGAGGGGAGCGACCGGGTGTGCGCGGTCGACGTACGATCCCGGCGTAGCGCGGCAACAGACACCGGGAGTTCTTTAACCGGATCCCGGGGATCCATCGTCGCCGAGGCGGTCGTACAGGTCGGCGACGACGCGCTCGAGCCGGGCGACGCGCTGTTCCAGATCGCCCTGGTCCGCGCCCCTCACCGGCGCATCGTCTCCAGCGTTGACGCCGGCAGCGGTCGCTGCCTCCGGGGCCGGTTCCGCATGATCACTACCGAAGCGGTGCGTCCAGCGCGCTTCGCGCTTGCCTGGCTCGCGCGGCAGGCACTCCACCAGCGCGCCTTCTTCGCGCGCCGCCAGGGTCTGCAGCGTCGACTCAACGGCATCAATGCCCTCGACCGTGACCATACGCTGCGCACGGCTGCGCAGTTCGCCCGGCGTCTGCGGCCCGCGCAGGAACAACAGCGCGAGCACCGCGAGCTGCTCCGGCGGCGCATTCAGGGCGCTGCCCGGGCCGCGCCCGAGACGATGCTCGAACTTGCTCACCCGCCCACCATACGACGACGGCTGACGCACAAGGCCGCGTCGGGTCAGCCCGGTCACGGCCTCGCGCACGTCGGCCTCGGGGAGTGCCAGGACCGGATCGCGATTGCTCTTCTGGTTCGCGGCGGTGACCAGGCCATTGATCGACAGGGGATACTGGTCCGGCGTGGTCGCCTCCTTCTCCAGCAGACACCCCAGGACGCGGATTTCGACCGCAGTGAGATCCCGTTCCATCAATGCCGCCCCCGTTTTCGTGCCGCCGAACTGCGTCAGTATACGCTCGATCGCCTGCCGCTCACCGTCCGCCTTGAAGGGGGCCGTCTGGCCTATGCCCCTCGGCGGTGAACAACTCCCCGCGCTTCGGCGAGCGCGCGGCAAAGCAAGCGTGCCCTGCAGTCCCGGACCCACACCCGCTGCGCTTCAATTCACGAGAAGGAGATAGCGCGCGCAGCCCGTCTTCACGGGGTGCGGGGCCATCCAGATAAGGCCGCGGTGACGCAATACCGTCAGCGCACGCCCGAGGGCCTCGGGAGCGAGGCCGGTGCATCGGCGCAGATCGGCGTGCCCGATCCAGCCGGCCGTGCGAGGCCTGGCACGCAGCTTGTGGATGGCGAACAGTACGCTGAATTCGACCGTATCGAGGTCTTCGCGCTGCAGCAGCCAGTCGGTCACAGGATCATCGCCTGATTCGACGGCATCGAAGCCGACGGGACGGTCGCCGGCAGGCGTCGACGCGGGCATCACGGACACACCAGCGGCCCGCAGCGCCGCCTGGCCATCGGTTACGGATTGCGTGCGGGTGTGCGGGAATTCGGACATGGCTCCTCCAGATCGAACCGGCTCAAGGAGGAACCAACGCGTTGCGAGGACGGGAGAAGGGATTCGTGATGCCCGGTGAGGGCGAATCCTGCGTGCATCTCGGCCTCGGACCTTTGACGCGAAGGTTCCGGGCGGCCCCGCCAGAGGCGGGCCGATCCTGCGAGGTATTCGGGCTCGACGGAGGACTGCATCCCCGTCATACCGTTGCGCGACAGCCCCGGATTCTCACCGGTGTTCCCCTCGTGCGGCCCATATCCTGGGCGCGCGGTCAGGACGGTCTCAATATATAGCGGAAGCACCCAAGCGTAAAGCACTGGACCGGTCAGCCCCCACCCAGCGCGTCAGGCGACCACCGGCACGCCAATCAGCCAGGTATGCAGCCAGAGCACGAACGCGACGTAGATCGCGAGGCCGCCCACGACCACCACCGCGTCATTGACCGCCGTCGCAGGCAGGGCCGGCGCTGACGCCGGCCGCGATGAGCGCCGCTTGGCGGCGATACGATCCGCCACCGCCCAGGCAAGGAACGCTCCGAAAAGCGCGAGGTCCACTGCCCGACCGTTCATCAGCAGGTGCGCAAGCGCCCAGATCTTTACCGCCAGCAGCATGGGGTGTTTCGCGCGCGCGCTGATTCGCCCCGGCAAGTAGGTGGCCAGCAGCAGCGGGAACACCGGGAGGAGCAAAAGCATGCCTGCGTGGCGCAGCCAGCCGGGCGGCGAATACAGCGCGGTCGAGGCCCAGCGGAGATCGCCGTAGCCCTTGATCAGCAGCACAATTCCGACGATGGAGATCAGACCGTAGATCGCCTTCCACGGCACCGCACCCATGCGTCGCACCATGTCGTTGCGCCAATCCGGCACCACGATCGCGATCGAGTGAATACCAAAGAACAGGACGATCCCGACAACGAATTCGAGCATACTCGCCTCTCCCGCGACTCCCGGTGCCGGGCCATGGCGTCACCCGCCGACCCGGCGGTGTCATGGTACAGCAGTACATCGCTATGGGGCTCGAAGCTGGTGGGGAGATGGACGCGGTGCACTTGCGCGGCGATCCGGGCCGAAAAATAACCGGCAGCACGACCCGGTCCGCTTCAGCGGGTTTTCTGAGGCATAAGCCGTTTCACGCGTAGTAGACTCCGGGAGATTCGTTCGGAGGTGGCCTCCATGCTTGAACTGACCCGCCACCACACCGCCTTGCTGCAACAACGCATGGGCGAGCAGGGTATCGATCTCGCCATACTGGCGGATGAAGACACCATCGCCTACTTCGGCGGCTTCTGGGGCTACCTGGGCGTCGAGTACGGCCGCCCGACACTGATGCTGGTCCCGCGCGACGGTGCCCCCACGGTCATCACGCCGCTGATGGAATCCGAGATGGTCGCGGCCATGACGTGGGTCGAGGATGTGCGCGGCTGGGAGGATGGCGGCGAGAACCGCTGGGAGAACGTGCTGCGGGAACTGTTGCACGGCCACCGGCCTTCCGCCCGGCTGAGCTGGGAGCCCTGGCGTACGCCCCCCGAAGTCGAACTGGTCATCGACGAACGCTTCGACTGCGCCCGCATCGCCGATCTCGGACCGATGATCGGGCAGATGCGCATGATCAAGTCAGACAAGGAGATCGCGATCATGCGCCGGGCCGGTGAGGTCGCGACCGCGATGATGGGGGCCGTGCGCGCTGCCCTGGCGCCGGGCGTACCGGAACACGAGATCGCCCAGGCCGCCCTGACCGCGGGGACGCGCGCGGCCGCGGGATTCCTGACCGGGCGCGGTCATGAGGCCTTCGTGTCGCCGACCATTCACGGCCTGCCCATCCTTCAGAGCGGCCCGGACACCTCCATGGTTCACCGCCGCGCCACCGTGCGCGAACTGCAGGTCGGCGACCCGGTCTACCTGTGCTGCTGCAACCTCGTCCGCTTCAAGCAGTACCGGCTGGGATTCGACCGCGAATTCTTCGTCGGCGAGGTGACCGATGAGATGGCCCGCGCCTACGAGACGACCGTAGCGGCGCAGCAGGCTGCGCTGGCCGCCATGCGGCCCGGCGTGCCGGCAGAGGACGTCCACTTCGCCGCCGACGCCGTCTATCGCGAGGCCGGTTATGCGCCCGGCTACCGGACCGGCCGTGCAATCGGTATCTCGGCGCTGGAGGCGCCGGAGCTCAAACCGGGGGATCGCACGCCGCTTGCCAGCGGTATGACCTTCGCGGTCGACGGCGGTATCAGCGTGCCGGAGCGGTTCGGCACCCGTATCGGCGACTCGGTGGTCGTGACCGATGACGGTTTCGAGTACCTGACCGACTTCCCGCGTGACCTCTCCATCGTCAACGGCTGATTCGGCATGATTGAACCCGCGCCACTGACCGTCGCCGTCTTCCAGTGCCAGGCATGCGACGAGGACGCCACGGCCCGGCTCGACCGGCTGAACGCCGCGGCGCGCCAGGGCGCCGAGTGGGGTGCACGCCTGCTCGTCACGCCCGAGGTGTTCGTCTCCGGGTACGGCGGCATGCCGGATCGTATCCACGCGCGCGCCGAACCCGCCAACGGCCCCTCGGCACAACGCGCGGCGGCGATCGCCCGTGAACACGGCATCGCGATCGTGCTCGGGTATCCGGAGGCCGCAGACGGGATCGTGTACAACGCCGCCCTGTGCATCGGCCCCGACGGCGCCACGCTCGGCAATCACCGCAAGCTGGGACTGTCGGGCACCGACGAGCAGGCGACCTATGCGCGCGGCGACGCCGTGACCGTGTTCGAGCTCGAAGGCCACCGCATCGGCGTATTGATCTGCTATGACGTGGAGTTCCCCGAGCTGGCCCGCATGGGCACGCTGGCCGGCGCCACGACCTTCGCGGTCCCCACCGCGCTGGTCTCCCGCTGGCCGGTGGTCGCGCAGAAGATGATCCCCACGCGCGCGCTCGAGAACGGCGTCTTCATCGCGTACGCCAATTACACCGGCAGCGAAGACGGGCTCGAGTACCTGGGGGCGAGCTGCATCGTCGACCCGACGGGTGAAGATCGGACGCGCGCGCACCGGGAGGAAGCGGTGATCGTCGCCACCATCGAACCATCGGCGGTCGCCGCGGCGCGAGCGACACTGCCGTACCTTGCGGATCGGCTCACGCTGCCGCAGTCATGACCGAGGAATCCGGGCCTCGACTTGGGCTGCTTCGGGGCGGAACAGCAACGGTCGCTATGAATCCGGAACGTTCTATCTACCCCGAATAGCCTGACGGGATCGAAAGGCCGTCCGCGGATGTCCACTCATGCGTTTCAGCCGGCCCACTCCCTGGCCAGAATCTTGCAGGCATGGCCCCGTCACCACACATTACAAACGCAGCAGGGTGCGTGGACAGCCTCCTGGCTCAAATGGGCGCATGCGTTACGATAAAACCGGACATGGAGCCAACCCATGGGGTATACGATGCCAACCTTGTGCACCGATAACCCGAAGCCGAGGCGGAAGCCTATCCGCACGCCCGCTGCTACGCCGCGGACTCCTTGCGAACATTGCAGCGGTTCGTCTCGCCGCTGCAACGACGGACGCCTCTGATCCATGCCCGAGAACACAGTGCCCGCCAAGCAGGACGCGGACCCGCGGCTGGATGCGCTCCACCGGCTCCAGATCCTCGATACGGATTACGAGCCGCCCTTCGATCGCATCGTGCGCATGGTCGCCGACTTCTTCGACATGCCGAGCGTCGGCATCCATCTGCTGGATAATGACCGCCAGTGGGTCAAGGCATTCGAGGGCCAGCGATTCACCTGTCCCCGCGAGGACAGCGTCTGCCAGTTCACTCTCGCCCACGACGACCTGCTCGTGATCCCGGATCTGCGAACGGACGCACGCACGCGTCACCTCGGCATCGTCACCGGCCCGCCGCACGTGCGCTTCTACGCCGGCATGCCGTTGCGGACGCGCGAGGGCCACGCGGTCGGCACCCTGTGTCTGATCGCCAGCGAGCCGCGGGCCCGGCTCGACGCCGACGAGGAGCGCTGGCTGCGCGAATACGCCGAGCTCGTCATCGAGACCATGGAATTACGGGTCGACTATCATCGTTCCCAGCAGGAGCTGCGCACCGCCATCGAATTCGATGCCGTGACCGGCCTGCGCAACCGCGCCAGCATCATCCGGGAAGCGCAGGCACTGATCGACACCACCCCGGCGCCAGCCGGCGTCGCCGCGGTCAAGGTCCGGCTCGACCGCATGGAGCTCGTGCTGGGCGCGACCGGGCAATCCGGAATCGGCACCGTCCTGCGGACGGCGTCCGAGCGACTGGCCAGGATACTGGGCCCTGACGACATGCTCGCCCGCGGCGATGGCGACACCTTCATTATCGTTCGCGTTCGCCACATGCAGCATGATGATCCGCAACTCGAGCATTGGCTCGAGGCAACGGCCGAGCAGGCGCTCACCGTGCTGGCGGAGCCGATGGCCATCGATGGCGACCGGATCAACATCACCGCCTCGATCGGCCTCGCGGCATTCGCGGACGGCGTGCCGGCCCACTATGCCATCGATGCGGCATCGGCGGCCTCACTGGCCAGCGCCGACAACGGCGGCAATCGGGCGCAGCACTTCGCACCCGATGCATTCGGGGAATTCCGCGAGCGCGTGGGCGTGGAAGCGGATCTGCGCGAGGCCGTCACGCGCGGTGCATTCACCGTCTCCTGGCAACCCATTGTCGAGATGGCGGCAAATGCCCGGGTTATTGGCGCCGAGGCACTCGTGCGCTGGCCGCGCGGCGACAAGCACGCGGTAGGACCGGACCGTTTCATTCCCATCGCCGAGGAGACGGGCCTGATCCATAAACTGGGCCTCTGGGTGTTCGAGGCCGCGTGCAGCGATCTCGCCGCCTGGCGCCGCCAGGGTCACGACCTGTGGATTTCGGTCAACCTGTCACCGCTGCAGCTCGATGACCCACAACTGACCGAGCAGCTCAAACAGCGCACGCAAGCAGCCGGTGTCGATCCCTCGCGCATCAAGCTGGAGATCACCGAGAGCGCGCTGTCGACGCACATCAACGAGGTCGATTACGCGTTGCAGCGGCTGCGTGAGGCGGGATTCCAGCTGGCGCTGGACGACTTCGGCACGGGCCACTCCTCGCTGGCCCGGTTGATCCGCATGCCATTCAATACGCTCAAGGTCGATCGCGGCTTCGTCAACGATTGCCCGGACGGCCCGGGCGCCGCCGTGGTCACGTCCGTCAGCGCGCTGGCCCATGACCTGGGCATCGAGCTGGTCGCCGAGGGCGTCGAGCACGATGGTCACGAACGGTTCCTTCGCGAGCACGGCTACACGCTGGCCCAGGGCTATTACTACGCCCGCCCGATGTCCGCCGAGGCGCTCATCGAGCATATGGGCGCAACGGCTTGAACGGCGCCCATCAGGTATCAGCTCCCCGGTGTTGGCCTGGTCTCTCGTGAAACAGTGAGCGCTGCGGGGCAGTGGGCTGTCCGGGAAATCTTCGGTCGTGAGCGCGTGAGGCAGCAAGCAGCCGGTGAATGCTTTCTCGGACAGGCTCCTGGTGTCCTTTAACGCAAGTTCGTCGATCTTTCTCGGCGAGGCATCGTGGCGACTGGCAAGGCGCGCCGACGAGTCATAGCGCCTCGTATGGCGAGGAGGCGCAACGCCGCCAGGCGCCTCGAGGGCCGACGAAAAGACGACGAACTTGCGTTACAGGACACTAGTACAACGACAGATCAAGCCGTCTGGACAGATGCGCGAGGGCGGCCAGCGCGGCCGTGCTGTTGCCTTTGGGGCCAAGCGCCGGACCGAAGGCGGTGATGCTCATGCGGTCGGGGACCACCGCGAGGATCGCGCCGGAGACACCGCTCTTCGCCGGTACGCCCACGTCGATCGCGAAGCGCCCGACGTCGTCATACAGCCCGCACATCGCCATCTGTGAAACCAGCACCCGGTTATCGGCACGCGCAAGCACGGTCTCTCCACTCACCGGATCCACGCCGCGGTTGGCCAGGAACAGCCCGATCCGGGCGAGGCGCACGGCGTCGAGCGAGATCGAGCATTGGCGGAAGTAGGTCTCTACCGCCTGCTGCGGATCGTCGAGCAGCCCGAAGTGGCGCAGGTAGTTCGCCAGTGCCCGGTTGCGGTACCCGGTCTCGACCTCGGAGTTGAAGACCTCGTCGTCCACCCTGAACTCGGCGCCATCACCGACCTCGCCCAGAAATGACTGCAGGCTGGCCACCTTCGCCACCGGATCGCCACCGGGCAGGAGACCGCTGACCAGGATCGCGCCCGCGTTGATGTAGGGGTTGCGCGGACGACCCTGCTCTTCCTCGAGGCGCACGATCGAGTGGAATGCGTCACCGCTCGGTTCGCACGCCATCTCGTCGAGCACTTCCGGCCCGTGCTCGCGCAGGACCAGCGCCAGGGAGAACACCTTGGAGACCGACTGGAAGGTGAATGGCACCCTGGCATCGCCGACCTCGTAACGCCCGCCGTCAACCGTCGCGATCGCGATGCCGACGTGCGACGGGTCGGACTTCGCCAGTTCAGGGATGTAGTGCGCGACCTCGCCCGCCCCGGCGGCGGCGCGGCCGACCTCGAGTGCTTCTTCGAGCAGTGCCTCGATGTCGGTGTCGTCGCTCACGCCGGTACCTCCCGCGGTCGAAGGCACGCGTTCATGCAGGTTACCCGGCCGCCGCAGCGACCGGGCCGCCGATTACTCACGCCACCAGATCTCGTGGTCCACCTCGTCGGACAACTCGGGGTAGTCCGCGCCATGGAACCGTGGTTCTTCGCCCCTGGAACGCTGTGTGAAGTAGTCCTTCGTGAGCTTCGCCACGGTGCCTGACAGGAACACGATCGCGACCAGGTTGATCGTCGCCATCAGGCCCATCGACGCGTCGGCCGTGTTGAACACGGTCGCCACGGTCTGTACCGACCCCCAGATGATCATCAGCAGGACCGCGCTGCGCAGCACTACGATGCCGGTCTTGCCCGCCAGGCCCAGATAGGTCATCGCGTTCTCGGCGTAGGAGTAATTGCCGACGATGGAGGTGAAGGCGAAGAACAGGATCGCGATGGCGACGAAGTAACTGCCGCCCGCCCCGATGTGGTCCTCGAGCGCCGCCTGGGTGAGCTCGGTGCCGGTGAGACCGCTGCCGGGCTCGAATACGCCCGAGAGCAGGATCAACAGCGCGGTCACGGTGCAGACCACGATGGTGTCGATGAACACACCCAGCGCCTGCACGAAGCCCTGTGCGGACGGATGGTGCGGCTGCGGCACGGCGCAGGCGGCGATGTTCGGCGCCGAGCCCATGCCGGCCTCGTTGGAGAACAGGCCGCGCTTGACGCCGTTGAGCATCGCGGCCGCGAGCCCGCCGGTGACGCCGCCGGCCGCCTCCTCAAGGCCCATTGCGCTGGCGACGATCCGGTACAGCATGTCGGGCACCTCGGTGATGTTCATCATCAGAACGATCAGACCGAGGAGCAGGTAGATGCCGGCCATTACCGGCACCACGTAGGACGCGAAGCGCGCGATCTGCGGGATACCACCGAAGATCACCACGCCCGCGAGGACGGCGATGACGACGCCCGTCGCGACCGGCGGGATGCCGAAGGCGCCGTCCACCGCCGAGGCGATGGAATTGGCCTGCACGGCGTTGAACACCAGCCCGAACGACAGGATCAGTGCGATGGAGAACAGCGCCGCCGCCCAGTTCTGCTTCAGGCCCTTGGCGATGTAGAACGCCGGACCGCCGCGATAGTCGCCGTCCGCGTTCCGGGTCTTGTACAACTGCGCCAGCGTGCTCTCGGCATAGGCGGTCGCCATGCCGACGAGCGCGACCAGCCACATCCAGAAGATGGCGCCGGCGCCGCCGAGGTAGAGCGCCACCGCTACGCCCGCGATGTTGCCGGTACCCACGCGTGAGGCGAGGCTGACCGTCAGCGCCTGGAACGGCGTGATGCCGGACTTGTCCGTCTCCGGCGCGCTGCGGATCACGCGGAACATCTCGCCGAAGTGGCGGAACTGCAGGAACCCGAGGCGGATCGTGAAGAACACGCCCACGGCCAGCAGACCGTAGATCAGCACGTAGCCCCAGAAGACGGTATTCAGGAAGTCGACGATAGCGTTCATGGCGATGGCCCCTTATCGCGTTTTAGTCCTGATCCGGGGACGGCCGGCGCACATCCTCCCGATCCGGTGCGCCCGAGTGTTCTCCTGAAGCATCCGGCCGTCAACTCTGCGGCCACGCCGTGTCTTTTTTAGCAGCCTGCCCAGCCGGTGTCGCGCATTTTTCCGAGGAACCGTTCGAAAAGAATCGACCGCTGGAAGACGAACGATTGTTCGAAGCCGCAATGCGGACCGCATTGGTACCGTGGCCCCGAGCCGCCACGGTACTCATAGCTCCGATTGTCGCTGCTATTCTTCTCTCGATGGCCGCTCCCATGGGCAGGGATGCGGCCCGTGGCATTTGCCTGATTGCGGAGAATCGACATCGACACGACCACCACACAGCCGGTGAGGGCCACTCGGCGCCGTAGCGGGTCACTCCACGGCTTCGCGCTGATCCTCGTCTACGTGTTGGTGGCACTCCTGCCGCTCGCGGTCGCCGTGGTTGCCCAGGCGCCCGGCCGCCCCGGCCTCGGCGACCTCGCCTCGAGCATCGCCATGGTCGGTTTCGCTGCGCTGCTGCTCGAATTCGCGTTCTCGGGGCGCTTCCGGCTGCTCACCGACGTTGTCGGCATGGACGCGCTCATGCGCTTCCACCAGTTCAGCGGTTATGTCGTCCTCCTGATGCTACTGCTCCACCCCTATCTCTACGCCCTCTTCCCGGGTGAGACCGGAATACCGGGAGACACGGACCCGGGCGGCAGTGCGCTGGCCGGCGTGACGGGCTTCATCGCCTGGTTCGGCCTGATCGGCCTCGTATTCGCGGCGATCTTCCGGGACGACCTGCCGATCCCCTACGAACGCTGGCGGCTGGGTCACGGCGTCGGCGCCGCGATCATCGCGATCCTCGGCCTCGTGCACACGCTGGGCGCCGGGACGGCCGCCGCCTCCCCTGTGGTGGCCGGGTTCTGGATCGGCGCGGTTGGCCTGGCGCTGCTCAGTCTCCTCCAGGTCTACGCGCTCCGTCCGTGGCTGCAGCTCCGGCGGCCCTGGCGTGTGCGGGCGGTCCACTCCGTTGGCGACGATATCCATGAGCTGACGATCGAGCCCGACCGGCACGATGGACTCCGGTTCCAGGCCGGGCAGTTCGTCTGGCTGCGCATCGCGCCGGGGCCCTGGGGATTACGCGAACACCCGTTCTCCATCGCATCGGCGCCCGGCGACGGCCCCGGGTTGCGTTTCATCATCAAGGCAAACGGTGACTACACGCGGCAGATCGGCGCGGTGGCGACCGGCGCCGCCGCATGGATCGACGGACCATTCGGCCATTTCGGGGAACCGGACGACGACGATGCGGCGCTGCTGTTCATTGCCGGTGGTGTCGGGCTGGCGCCTATCCTCGGACTGCTGCGCGACCGGCTGCAACGGGGAGATCAGCGTCCGATGCGACTCATCTACGCCTGCCGCTGGCGGCGCGACCTGATCCTGCAGGAGGAACTGGACGAATTGACCCGCGGCCTCGATCTGGACATCGTGCGCGTCGTCGACGAAGAAGACCGCCCCGCGGGCGCGCAGGCCGGGCCAGTCGGCGCCGAGCTGTTGCGCGAGTGCCTGCCCGATGCGGATCGGCGGCGCATCGGCTGTTTCATCTGCGCCCCGCCGGGCATGATCGACGCAATGGAGACCCTGCTGGTCGAGGCAGGCGTCCCGCCCGGCCGGATCACCAGCGAGCGCTTCCGCTACCGGTTCAGCGCCGGCAGCCCCATCGCGCGCCGAACACGTCGCGTCTACATGGCCGTAGCCGGCGTGCTTATACTGGCGGCCACCCTGTTCGCACTGATCAGCTGAAACCGCGAGCGCATCCGGAATTTCCTCTGACCCGGCATATCCGATCGGATATGCTGGCGCGCGCAGTCCGCTTTCGATTGAACTGACGACAAGGCCACGCTATGACCGGCCCACTCGACGGCATCCGCATCATCGATCTCACCGCCGTGATCTCCGGCCCCCTCGCTACCATGATGCTGGCGGATCAGGGTGCCGAGGTAATCAAGGTCGAGAACCCCGCGGGCGGTGATTTCACCCGGCATGCCGCCAACCGGCAGGGGGACTTCTCCGCCTCGTTTCTCAACAACAACCGCAACAAGAAATCCGTCGCGCTGAACCTGAAGGAACAGGCCGGCCATCACGCGTTGCTGAAGCTGATCGCCACGGCGGATGTGTTGATCCAGAACTTCCGCCCGGGGGTGATCGAGCGCATGGGGCTCGGCGAGGACGAGCTGCGCAAGGTCGCGCCGAAGCTGATCATGGCCTCCATCAGCGGCTTCGGTGATACCGGCCCCTACGCCCAACGCCCGGTCTACGACCCGCTGATCCAGGGCCTGTCCGGGCTTGCGACAGTGCAGGCCGGCGCCGATGAGCGGCGCCCGCAACTGGTCCGGACGATCCTCCCGGACAAAGTCACCGGCATCACCGCCGCCCAGGCGATCACCGCCGCCCTGTTCGCCCGCGAACGCACCGGTGAACCCCAGCACGTGCGCCTGTCCATGCTGGACGCCACCGTCGCCTTCCTGTGGAGCTCGGACATGGGGAGCCAGACCTTCGTGCAGGGCGAGCTGCCGCAACAGGAGGCCGCCAGTTTCCAGGACCTGGTCTACGAGACCACGACGGGTTACATCGCGATCGCGGTGCAGAACGACCGCGAGTGGCAGGCGATCATCCGCGCGCTCGACCGGCCGGAATGGGCGGAGGACCCGAGATTCCGGACCGCGGAACTGCGCCAGCAGAACATTGATGCCCGGCTCGACCTCATCCAGTCCGTCATCAAGACCGACTCCGCCGAGCACTGGCTCGCGCGGCTCGAGGAATACCAGGTGCCCTGCGCCCCCGTTTTGACCCGCACCGAGATGCTCGATCACCCGCAGGTCCAGGCCAACGAACTGGTCGTCCATCACGATCATCCGCAGGCCGGGACACTGCGCCAGGCCCGCGCGCCGGCACGTTTCTCCGGCCAGCCCGAACAGCCCTGGCAAAGCGCACCGGGCCTCGGGCAGAACACGGGCGAACTGCTCAAGGAGTGCGGCTATTCGGAGCAGGCGATCCAGGACATGATCGATTCAGGGGTGGCAGGCGTCGGTAGCTGATCCGTAGAACGTCATTCATCACGCTCTATCCGATCAGATCCGGATACTCATGGTTTTTACTCTGTATCCGTATATCACCGAAACAACCCTGGACGCACAAGGCATGCGGCCAGGGTTGCGTGATGCGCCGTGCTTATTCGCTCGGCAGGAGAACGGAATCGATGACGTGGACGACGCCGTTGGCGGTCATGACGTCGGCGGCCGTGACCGTGGCACTGTTGCCGTTGGCGTCTTCGACCATCACGCTTCCGCCGTTGAGCGTCAGTGTCAGCATTTGCCCTTGCACCGTTTCGACCTGCGCGCTGCCGTTACCGTCTTCGATCATGCTGACAACGGCAGAGGCGGGGGCCTCGCCGGCGACCACATGATAGGTGAGCACGGCCTGCAACTGTCCCTTATTCTCCGACTCGAGCAGCGTCGTAAGCGTGCCGTCGGGCAGCTTATCGAAGGCGGCGTTGGTCGGCGCGAATACGGTGAACGGACCTTCGCCCGACAGCGTCTCGACCAGGCCGCCCGCATCCACGGCGGTAACCAGCGTGCTCAGATCGTCGACGCTACTGGCGGTCTCGACGATATTCTTTTTCGGTGCGTCGCCCTGATCCATGGACGCCTGTACCAACCCCGTAGCCAGCAGACCGAGCAATGCAACGGACAGCAGGCCGTACGGGAATCTGTTCCTCATTTTCAACATCGTATGTCTCCCGACATGTGAACGTGCGAAGGACAGTTCGCCACGTTACGCATCCCGGTTTCCGCGATGCGATTATTTTTGGTGGCGGCGCCAAAGTTCACGCCAATGGGAAACCGGCTTCCGCTGTGGAGCGAACCCTCAGCTTCAGTGCCAATCGTGTCGTGGGTGAGTCCGGATTAAGGAACCGGTATGAACGATGTCGGATTGCGGACGAGTTTCGGTCGGCGTGCGCACTGCGTAGAGCGCTAAAGGCGGATCAGCACTCGGGTATCGAATGCACCTGGTTCGAATGCGCTCGACTCGATCGCAAGGGCGATCGAGTCGAGGCCATTCTCAGGCCGGGTCGGGCCAGACAAAGTCCGGGCGCAGCGACTCGTGCACCGGCCGTCCATCATCCGGCTTCTCTTCCCCCTTCGAGGGATCGAAGAAGGCATGGTAGGTCGCGGGCAGTCTGTCCGGATCAAACCCCATAAGGTTCGGCACCACGGCGCGAATCCGCCGTTGTTTGTCATCCAGCATGATCGGTGCGCCGCAACTGGCACAGGTACACAACTCCAGCGGTCCGTCCGGGTTGGCGGCATTGAATGGCTGGCGATTCAGGGCGTCCGGATTATCCACCGCGAGATCGCCGTGGCCGAAAAACACGACATGCGTGGATGGCTGCCCCGTGACGCTCTTGCAGACCGAGCAATGGCAGATGTGATTATCGACCGGTTCGTGGTCGGCATGGGTGTGGACGTGGTCGCATCCACCGGCGTATCGATGGGACATGATGAGCACCTCTGCCGCGGGAGGGAGACCGCAGGCCGCTCAAATCCTCTAGTCCAAAAAAAGGCGAGACACAAGGTAACGGGCAGTGCCCGCCGTATCGCGGACGCGGACGGGCCCATTTGGCGTGCGTGGCGGGCTGACTGTTTGCGGTCAACAGTGGATGATCGAAGCGCATCCAGGCGATCGCGGTTATCCTCGGGGGCCGTGCAACGCCGCCCCGATACAGGAGGACACGCTGAATGGTGACGATCACCCGCAACGAGGAACGCCCGGCCCGCACGCCGCCCGCCGAATACTTCACGGGCGAGGTCAGTCTGGAGCCATTGTTCGCCGCCGAGGCACCCGCGCGCGCCCACGGTGCCCGCGTCACTTTCCAGCCCGGCGCCCGCACCGCCTGGCACACCCACCCGCTCGGCCAGACGCTCATCATCACGCACGGCAGCGGCCGTGTGGGGCGCGAGGGTGGCCCGGTCGAATCCATCCAGCCCGGCGACGTGGTCTGGATCCAGCCGGGCGAGAAGCACTGGCACGGTGCCGCGCCGGATACGGCCATGACCCATATCGCGGTGCATGAAGCGCTCGACGGTGAGGTCGTGCAGTGGCTCGAGCGCGTCAGCGACGAGGACTACGAGGGGCGCGCCTGACCGCGCGCATTCCCCGACACCCTGCGAGGAACCTGCCTGATGCCCTTGCCGATCACCAGTCTGTACGCCGCGCTTGCCACGCTGCTGCTCATCGGGCTCGCCGCGCGCATCCCACGCCTGCGGCGACGCCATCAGGTCGGCATCGGAGACGGCGACCGCCCGGATCTCGCGCTCGCCGTGCGCGTGCACGCCAATGCCGTGGAGAACATCCCGATCGCGCTGCTCCTGCTGGCCCTGCTGGAAGTCCAGGGCGGCGCCCCAGCGGGCCTTCACGCGGCCGGCGGCGCGCTCCTGCTCGGTCGCATCCTGCACGCCCGCGGGCTCGGGCGCTCGCGGGGCGCGACGCACGAGCGCGTGTGGGGCATGGCGCTGACCTGGCTAGCGCTGCTCGGTATGGCTCTGTGGCTGTTGGCGTTCGCCGTCTCCGCGCTCTTCTGATCCAGCACAGGGGGCGGAGGTATCGCATCCGCGGCGCAGGCGCGGATGTAGACGTTGGACATTCCGTCGTTTCGGCCTGGAACGCCTATGCCCGGTCGGCACCCGGGACCACCCCTCTTTGCGCGCCTTGCCTCACGGAACCGGCAATGATCCCGGCCGTTCACGGATCATGGCGATCCATCCAGTCGGCGATGGCGGAACCGATCTCTCCTGGCCGGTCTTCCTGGATGTAGTGCAGGCCAGGACCGACGTTGACGGTCTCGGTGTTCGGCAATTTCTGCGCATACCACGCCGCGGTTTCGGGCGGGATCAGTACCCCTGGCTCGGCGTGGACGATGAGCTTGGCCAAGGTGCTCGTTTCCAGCCAGTCCATGTACGCCATCTGCATATCACGGATAGCGGCCGGCTCACCGCCGATGCAGAGTTTCTGCGGGAATTTGCAGAGGATTCGGCGATCCGCCGGGTTCGCCCATGGCGCGCGATAGGCGTCCAGCTCATGCTGTGTCAGCTCACGCTGGGTCAGTGCGGGCAATACGCCCTCGATGAACTGGTTTTCGTCGACCATCATGCGCTCGGCATTCTCCTGCGACGCCCGCAGGGTCTGGAAGAACTCCCGGGTCTGTTCATCGAAGGCCTCGTAGCCGGGCACCGGCAGCAGCAGCGCCTCCATGAAGGCGAGTGCCTTGACCCGCTCCGGATGCCGGCGAGCGAAGTGGAAGCCGAAGAACGAGCCCCAGTCGTGTCCGACGATGGTCAACCGATCGAGTCCCAGGTTGTCGATGAAGGCATCGAGGTACCGGATATGGTCTTCGACGTCGTACGCGAGATCGGGGCGGTCGGACAGGCCATAGCCGATAAGGTCGACGGCGATCAGCCGGCCCTTGCCCTCGAGTTCGGGGAGAACGTTGCGCCAGAGGTACGACCAGGTCGGTTGACCGTGCAGGAACAGAATGGGGTCGCCGGAACCGTGCTCGACGTAGTGCATGCTGGAACCGAGGACATCGGCGTAGCGGGAGTCGTAGGGGAAATCGATCGGCTTGGCTGCGTTCATGGTGGCTGCTCCCTGTGCATCGTGGCCGGTGCAACCGGCGCTGAAGCGGAATGCATACGCGATCAGAGGATATGCTACGGGACCTGGCCCGCCTGCGATTGGCGATCACCTCGATCGGTACACATATCGATTACGGCCTGGTATCCCTTCATGTACAACATGCGCCCGCCCATCTTTACGGTCTCCGGGTCGCTCGGGATCCCCAGGCCGTCGACCCAGCGGTTCATGAGATTGAAGAAACCGCAGACCAGCACGGCATGTTCCAGTGCATCCTCGTCCCAGCCGGCGGCCAGGACGCTGTCGACGTCCGCCTGGCCAATATTCTCCGGTTCCCGGTTCAGTGCACTGACGAATGTGAGTACCGGCGTCAGCGGATCATCATCGACGGAGTCCGGCCGTGGTTCCGGCGCGCCACCCAGATGGACTATGACCTCGTTGTGACTATCCCGACAGAAGGCGCAGCCATTCTGGTCCGAGACATACGCGGCGATACGTTCGCGTTGCAGAGCGCTGAAAGGGGACGGCCCACGCATCAGCTGCTGCGCGAACTCATGCAACGGCGCGGCAAGCGTGGGCAGGTGCCGGAAGCGGTCAACCAGCGTGGTGTCCGGCGCGGATGGCAGGTAGCTCATGGCGAGCGGCTCCTGTACTGGATACGGGCCAACAGCATGAAGGGCTCGGGCACCTCCGTTGATCCGTATCTCTACGTACGTGGTCGGCGGGCGTCGCGCGCACGCTGACGGACCACGGTGCTGGCGGGCGCCGCCGCGACAACGCCAGGCTCCATCGGCAGGGAACGTATTGCCGGACTTGCTGTCACTTACAGCAACGACCCCGATGAGTACAGTGCGATGATTCTCAGCGAGCATACGCGTGCCACGAAAGAACGTTTCCTCGCGCAGACGGACGCGGAGACGGTCGAACTGATCGGCAGCGGTCTGGAGGACCTCGCAGCGTCGCACCCGGCGGGGCGGGCGCTCGGTCCAGGCACGCGGGCACCCGACTTCGAGCGCCCCGACGTGCGGGGCGGTTCGGTACGCCTGTCACGGTGGCTGGAGTCCGGCCCCGTTGTGCTCAGTTTCTACCGCGGCGGGTGGTGCCCGTTCTGCAGTCTGGAACTGCGGGCGTGGGCGGAGCAGGCCGGCGCACTCCACGACGCGGGCGCAGCGCTCATCGCGATCTCGCCCGAGGCCGCTGACCGGGCTGCTGCCTCCGGAACCGACTGGGATCCACCGTTTGCCGTGCTGACCGATGCGGACCACGGAGTCGCAGGGGCCTACGGTCTGACCTTCGAGCTGTCCTCGGCTGCGCGCACGGCCCAGCGCCGCCTCGACGCACCGCTGGACCGCCTCAACGCCGATGGCACCTGGCGCCTGCCGGTGCCGGCGACCTACGTGATCGCCCCGAATGGCGTCATTCACTGGGCGTATGTGAATGACGATTACACCGAACGGGCGGAACCGGAAGCGGTCGTCGCCGCCGTTGAGACCCTGATCGCGAAGCGGAACGGCCAGGCAGAGACGTGAAGCGTGGCGCTCGCGCACGACGCGCAACCGCCTTGCTGGCCGCGCCGTGCGGGATCCTCGGCGACCCGGAGCGAACCCCGTGCTCCGACGTTTTTCTGCTCGAAATCGGCCGGCGGATGTAAGCTGTTCGCCGGCAATATTGAAGCGGGACGGATTGATGAGAAAGACGGATAGCATGCTCCGAAAATGGCCGATCACGGCGCTCGTCGGCCTCGCTCTCGTCGCGCTGTCGACTGGCGGCTACGCCGGCAAGGCCGATGTGGTCGACGTCAGCGTGGAGCCGGAGGGCGACCGGACCTATCGCTTCTCGGCAACGGTGCGCCACGACGACGAGGGCTGGGATCATTACGCCGACCGCTGGGAAGTGCTCACGCCCGACGGCGAGGTGCTCGATACGCGCGTGCTGCACCACCCGCACGAGAATGAGCAGCCGTTCACGCGCTCGCTGGGCGGCGTCGAAATACCGGCAGGGATCTCGCGCGTACGCATCCGGGCGCGCGACTCGGTGCACGGCTATGGCGGCCGCGAGTCCACGGTGGAGCTGCCGTAATCCCGAACCCGAATATCAAATCGGGAACGCCGGGCGTCGCGGTACAGGTGGATCAGGAAGGCAGGAACAGCCTGTACGCGCCCTGCACGATGGCAACGAGCCCCAGTGCCCAGAGGCTGCATGCGGCCACGTCGAACACGGTATAGCGCGCGCGCTCGAATTCGGTGACTCCCATCATGGCGGGGACGAGGCTGCGGATGGCCGGGATGAAACGCCCGATGAAGATGGCGAAAACGCCGTACCGCCGCACCATTGTCTCCGTGCGTTCCCAGCGTTTCGCGTTGCGCTGGATGATGCGCCAGCCATGAATGCGATGGCCGATCGCGCGGCCCGCGTAAAAGCCCACGTGATCGCCCAGCGACGAGCCCACCATCGCCATGGACGCCATGATCCAGAGATTCGCCCAGTCATTGGCGTAGAAGACCGAAGTGACGACGACCAGCAGCATGGCGGGGACGAACAGGCCCACGCCGACGCAGGTCTCCATGAAGGCCAGCAGCGGCACCAGGAAGACTGCCTGCTCGCGATGCTCACTGGCCCACGCGAGTATGGAGTCGATCATCAGGCGCTGCGCCGCGGCGGCCGGAGCAACAACACCGGAGTGGCCGCCTTGTAGGCCTCGTAGTCGGCCTGGCCACCCCATTTCTCATCGGCCCGCTGCTCCAGCATCGGAATGCCGCTGACTTTCATCAGCAGCCAGCAGACAAACACCGGCGACAGCCAGCCCAGCCATTGCCATCCGCTCATCGCCGGCGTCGCCATCAGAGCGATCCCCGTCCACAGCACGATCTCACCGAAGTAATTCGGATGGCGCGACCACGCCCACAGCCCGTGCTGGATGAAGTGCCCCTGGTTGGCCGGATTGGCCTTGAAGGCACTCTTCTGGCGATCCGCGATGGCCTCGATGGCAAAGCCGCCCGCCCAGATCAACAGCCCCAGCGTAGCCCACGCATCCCAACCCGAGGATCCCGGGCTGGTCACCGCGATCAATGCAGCCAGCAGCGTCATGAAGACCCAGAGCCCCTGGAGGGTCCAGGCCATGAAGAAGCGGGGCCAGTAGGGCTTGAGGGTGTCAAAGCGACCATCCTTGCCGGCGCGTTTGACGCGCAGAAACAGGAAACTGCCCAGACGGCCGCACCAGATCAGAACCAGCATCGTGATTACCCACCCGCGCGCATCCGGACCGCTGAAGCCGGCCGCCAGCAGGATCACGCTGGCGTAGGTCAGTGCGCCGGTGAGGTCGTAGTAATGCTCGGTCTGGCGCAGATACGACGGCACGAACACGAGCCACTGCACCGCAAAGCCGAACAGGGCCAACGCCGCCAACAGGGGCAGACCGGCGACACTGTACGCGCCATCGTCCACCACCACGGCGAGTCCCAGCCCGAGCAGGGTCGCGATCACACTGACAAGAAAGGCTACGCTGTTCCGCAAAGGGCGCTCCCGTTAGATGGGTCGGTTGACCGTATTCGTGAGCCTGGCGCGACGCTGTTGCCACGTCCAGGGAATTCGCAGGGAACCCGGGGTTGGAGTCGCGACGGGGGAACGTTGATGCGACGCCCAGCGGGACGCCGTATCAGGCGGCTGTCACCGTTGCCAGCGAACGGAGCAATTCCCGAGGGCCGTCGGGAAGCCCCGCCAGACGGGCGACCAGGAGGATGACGAGCAAGACCAGGGTCGACGCGTACAGCATCCGTGTACCGGAGTGGTGGCGCAACCGCCGCCAGGCCAGAAAGCCGGCTCCGGCCCACACCGCACCGCCGAGGACATCCAGCACCAGATGCTGCTTGACCAACAGGGTCGACGCCACGATGCACAGGACCACCGGCAGCAACCAGAGCGCGGTCCTGCGTGCACGGCAAAACAGCACCAGCCAGGCGAAGACGTTCAAGGCCACGTGCAGGCTCGGCAGGTTGTTGACGACGACATCCGTCCGCTGCTGGTAGCGCGTCAGGGTGGACAGGAAATCGTCGCCCATCGCGAGCGGTTTGTGCATGAACACCGGAAAGAAATGGAACACGAGGAAGGCGAGGCCGAGCATGCCGGCGAACACGACGACCCCCGCCTCGAACTCCTGGCGCCTACGCAGGACGAAGACCGGCGACAGCACGAAGACGTAGCCGAGCATGTAGAAGACGATGAAGGGCGGCACCAGCGGGATCAGCGCATCGAGCCAGATCCCGCCGAACCATACATCGGCCGCCGAGTGGCCGCTGCCCGCCCACAGGTACCCGACCCCGAAGAAGAGGCCGAGCAGCAGCACCACTGCGCCCCGCTCCGCCCGAGCGGGCGCGCCGGCGAAGTCGCTCGCCAGCGGCGGGTCAACGTCATCCGGGAGGCTCTCCGCCAGGCCGGAAAACCTCATCGGCCTCCACCGTCCTGCGCGGCGCAGGGTTCGCGTCCTGCGGGGCGGTGCCGGCCCTGCCGCCACCCCGAAGGGCGCTCAGTCGCCTCCACGGACCAACCGGACCGGGAAACTCTTGGTAGTCTTCCCAGCGGACCTCACCCGTCCGGTTGCGAAATCGACAGCCCACGCGTCGCTGGGTCGATCCACGTTGGGTGAGGAAGACCAGTACTCGCTGCGGGTTACGCCCGGGAATATCTCCGTATTCATGGTGACGTTCGCGCAGGCGGTATCCACGAGGCTGGAAAGCTCCTTCACATTGGGCAAGCGCCAGTCCGTATGGCCTTCAAAGGCTTTCTGATTGGCGGTGCGCGCCGCGCCGAGGGCCTGTGACCAGGTATGGCGAACGATCGTGCCAGTGCCACCACAGGACGTGCCTGTATTGCTTTGCCCAAGCGAGCATCTCGCCCAGGTCAGGCCGGTCTGCGGGTCGGTCGCAAGAACGGGCGAGCCCGCCTCGACGACGTAGTAGTCGTCTCCCTTCGTGCGCTCGCGGGATGCCTCCAGCACACACTCATTGCTGACCGATGACGCCTCGTCATCGCTACCGCAACCGCTGACGAACAACACCATTACCACGCCCAGCGTTCTCGCATTCATCCTGCCTCTCCTTCCGCTCGCGGGGCGACGTCCGCCGCCTCGGGGTATCTGTTTCACCATGGCAGGCGCGCCGCAGGCTCCAACGCACCGATGGTCACGAAGTTTCAGTCAAAGAACTTCTGGTTATCGGGAGCCCTTCCAGGTCGGGCTTTTCTTACAGCCCGACACTCGCAAGCTTCTGATCGGTCGGGCTGACCGATCCGCCGGGAGCGGATCGGCGCCGCAGCCCCTGCACCGTTGTCGACACACTTCCTCGACACACTGCCTGGACTTGGTCGGAGGCTTCTCAAGGGCCATCCCGGACCAGACGCACTGCCCTGGGCTTACTCGAGTCGACGGGGTACGTCTTGAACGGCTCGTTCTCGATGCCGAAATCGACCAACCATGCATCCGATGGTCCGCTCACTGCTGAGCGCGACGACGACCAGTACTCGGCGGCTGAGGCGTTCGGGAAGTAGCCCGTGTCGATGTCGACCGTAAAGAACGTGTCGGGCGTTCCGAAGTGCACGATGCCGATCAGTTCATCCAGGGTTGGTAGACGCCAGTCGGTTGCACCGCACAAGGCGTTCCCATTGACGTCGGCGACGAACCTCTCGGTATCACAGCCCGATGCGCCGGAACAGGTGCCGCCGTCGGACACGCCGACCGGGTCGCCGCCCTGCCCGCCATCGCTGTCATACCAGGTGTAACGGCTGTCAGTGTCCTGCAGCCCGCTGTTCGTCTTGACCTCCCAGATCAGGCCGGTGACGTTGTCCCGCACGCACGCCCAGACGGCCTGCCCCGGCTCGGTACCGTAGGCCACGGTCTGGTCCGCCAGCGGGTCGCCGTTGTCGTCGAGCTTGGTGAAGCTGAAACCGGCGACCCCATCGCTGTCATCGTTCGCGTAGGCGTCGCGGCCATAGAGCGCATCCTGGCCGGCGGGCACGGTGGCCCCGCTCACGGGGTGCACCCCCGGCGTATCGATGGTAGCGCCAGCATCGGCGCAGGAGACTCCGCTGGAGCCGATGCCGCCGCACTCGGCGATGCCGGTGTCGTTGATGATCGCGGACCCGGACACGGGCGCGGCTTCGATGGTGATATCCAGTGTCGCTTCGCTCTCGCCCCCCCCCCGAAAAGTCGGACACTTTGAAGAGGAAGCTGTCTGCGCCGGTGAAGTCGGTGTCAGGCGTATAGGTGTACTCCCCGTCGGGGGCGCCGTTGAGCGTGCCATGGTTTGGGTTGGTCAGGACGGTGAACGAGAGCATGTCGTCATCCACATTCGTGGCGGTGAGCGTGATATCCAGCGGCGTATTCGCCTGGCCCACCACGGTCTGTGCAATCGCCTGGGGCGGGTCGTTGACCGGGTTGACGGTAATGCTCACCGTGGCCTCGTTGGAATCGACCGTGCCGTCGTTGGCGACGAAGGTGAATTCGTCGCTGCCGTTGAAATCGGCATCCGGGGTATACGTGAGGGTCTGTTCGGTACCCGAGAGCGTGCCATCGGTCGGGGCACTCGTGACGCTGTAGGTCAGTGAATCACCAATGTCCGGGTCAGAGGCGCTCAGCGTAATCACCACTGACGTATCCTCGTTCACGCTGACGGAATCACCGACGGCGACCGGGGCCGCGTTGCCACCGCCGCCGCCACCGCTGCAGGCACCGCTGGTGACGTCGCCACCACCCCCGGTGATGGTCACGGTCGCCGTATTGGAAACCGTCGTCCCATCGTCGACAGAGAAGGTGAAACTGTCACTGCCGGCGAAACCGCCATCGGGCTCGTAGGTGAGGGATGGCGCTGTACCGGTCAGGAACCCATTCGCGGGGTTCGACTCGATCGTATACGTCAGCGGATCGTCATCGGCGTCCGTGCCACAAAGCGCGATTTCCGCGCCCTCGAAGAAATCGACCGTCTGATCGTACGCCACGGGGGTCGCAGCCACCGCCACACCGCTCCACACGCCGAGTAGCGCCACCAGCGCCAGCCCCCGGATGCACCACCCTTGTGTCTTTCGCATTCTTTCCCTCCCCGTGTCGTCTCTGCGGTCGCGCCAGGCGCAGCCTCGTACCTGCCGTATTTTCATTGCAATAACGGGGCCAGTACCGCGAGCAAAGGGACTTTCTGGGGCATTTAGGAATTTTCGGCTTATTTCGGGGCCATTGGCGGTGTTTCCGACGCCCTGGATCGACGGGCGAGACTGGAATCCGGTTATGTCCCTGTTTTCCACCAAGCAGCTGCGCGACCCGCGGGCGCCGTAGCCGTTGCGTCTTGCCACAGGCTGATCGGCACCCGCAACATGACGCACACGGACCACGAATCTCTGGGCATCCAACCGTTGAAGATTCGCCACTATTCGTGGTCTGCCCCCGATTCTCCCACCGCGACAAGGACCGGCCATGACCGCTATCACGCTGCTCGACGGCTCAATCGGACAGGAACTCGTCAAGCGAGCCGGCGACAGGCCGACACCACTGTGGTCCACGCAGGTGATGATCGACCGCCGCGAACTGGTGCGCACGGTGCATGACGCCTATTTCGCGGCCGGCGCGACGGTGGCCACCACAAACACCTATGCCGTGCTGCGCGACCGGCTGCGGCGCGCGGGCATGGAGGCGCAGCTGGAAGCGCTGACCGACACGGCACTGGACTCGGCCCGGGCGGCACGCGACGCGCACGGGGCGGGCCGGGTCGCGGCGTCGCTGGGGCCGCTCTTCGCATCTTATCGGCCGGATATCTGCCCGCCGCCCGACGAAGCCGCGCAGCTCTATGCCGAACCCGTGCGGCTGATCGGCGATCGGGCCGATCTGTTGCTGATCGAGACGATGTCCTCGGTCGATCAATGCGAGGGCGCGCTGCGCGCGGCGACGGGACAGGGCCTGCCGGTCTGGCTGGCGGTAACGGTGGATGATGACGACGGTACCCGCCTGCGCTCGGGTGAGCCGGTCGACGATCTGGCGCCGCTGGTGGAGCGGTTCGCCCCAGAGGCCGTGCTGGTCAACTGCTCGCGCCCCGAGGCGGTGAGCGCGGCGCTGGAGATCATCAAAGGCTTCGGCCGGCCGTTCGGCGCCTACGCCAACGGTTTCACCCACATCGCCGAGGGCTATCTGAAGGATGCGCCGACCGTCGATGCGCTGGAAGCCCGCACCGATCTTGATCCTGCGGCCTATGCCGATTTCGCAATGGGCTGGGTCGATCAGGGCGCGACCATCGTCGGCGGCTGCTGCGAGGTCGGTCCCGACCATATCGCCGAACTGGCCCGGCGCCTCCGGGCGGCCGGGCACGACCTGGTCTAAGAGCCTGTCCGATACGCGGGATGCACGTTGTCCGGTCTTAACCCCAAAAAAACAAAGCCCCGCCACAGTGGGCGGGACTGGACCTGAAGCCTCGACAGACTTGTCATCACCTTTGCCGAGACCTGTTGCCGGCTGGGCGGGCAGTCTCGCAAGCCCGATTAACGGGATCATTTCTATACTAAGGAAGCTATGATCAAAACCGGCCAGAGCATTGCGGAACAATGTAGGTCGGGCTTATAGCCCGACAGATCAGGGGCTTGCGAGTGTCGGGCTGTAAGCCCGACCTACAGGACTCCCGATAATCAGAGGTTCCCCAAGAAATCCGGAGTCAGAGTCACAACCTGCCTATTGCCTGACGGCACCCACCGATTCCTTACTCCGACCCGAATGCCGCCGTTTCAAGCCTCACGCAACAGGAGGGCCGGGTTCAATCGCAGGGCTTTCAGGGTGGGAAGCAGACCGCCGACCAGTGCGAGCGCGCTGACGGCGGCGGCGACCAGGGCGCCAAGCCACCAGAGGCCGGCGGCCGGGAGCTTCAGCGCGAGTTGGGCTACGGGCAGGGCGATCAGCGCCCCGAGGCCGGTGGCGAAGAGCGTTGCCAGAACGGTCAGCAGTCCGGTTTCCAGGAGCATCGACTGCGCGATCGCGCGGTGGCGAGCGCCGAGGCAATGCAACAGATTGGCCTCGTAGAGTTGGCGACGGCGGCTGACACTGACCACGCTGGACAGCACCAGGAGGCTTGCCAGCAGGCTGACCGTGGCAACGGCGGCGAGGCCCGCGGCCGCCTTGTTCAGCAGGTTGCCTGCAGTTTCGAGCCAGTCGGCAGTACGCAGGGTGATGACGTTGGATACATTCCGGGCGAGCCAGCGCTGACTGTCTTTGGCGGCGCTGTCCGTCTGGTACACCGCGCCCACGTAGCGGTTGATCATCCCGTCCAGTGCGCCCTTCTGCATAATGCCTTCAAACCAGAAGCGCGTTTGCAGGCCCTTTTGCCGATAGATGGCACGGATCTCGGCGTCAACCAACTGGTCCTGGGCGTTGAATTGCACCCGATCACCGACGGCAAGGCCCAACTCATTGGCCTCCCGGTCCTCCATGGCCATGAATACGGGCTTGTGGTCGGCCGCGGGGGTGTCCCACCAGCTGCCCTGCACCAGTTCCAGCCCCTCCGGATTGTTCTGCAGGTAACTGAGTTTGTATTCGTCCCCCATCGCCTCGCGTCGCGCGCCGGGGTCATCCGCCAGCACGTCGGCAATGGATTGGCCGTTGATCCGGGTGAGTCGTGAACGGACCAGCGGAAGAAGCTCGGTCATGCTCTCGCCGTCCAGGTCCCGGAGTCCGGACCGGACCGTGTCCATCTGGTTCGGGAACACGTCATACAGAATCAGCGCGGGCGCCTGCTCCGGGATGGTGGTTTCCAGTGCTCGCAGGAGCGTCGCGACAATCAGCGTGCAGGCCACGACCAGTGTGAGCGCCGTGCCAAGCGACAGCAGCATTACACGCAGCGGGGAATCCGGTCGGTGCAGGTTGGCCAGTGCAAGCCGGAGCGCGAAATGGCGCTCCGCCAGGCCACTGTTCTCGAGGCGTTTCGCGGCGAGTCTGAGCGCCTTGATGATGCCTTCCAGCAGCCCCCACAGCACGATGACCGCAAGGAGAAACAGAAAGCCGATGAGCGGCGAGGGCAGCCATGAAAGCAAGGCACCGATGTAGAGGCCGAGAAGCAGGTAACTCGCGATCCGCCATGTTCGGGGTTGATGGCCGGCCGCCTCGACCTGCCCGCGGAACAGTCCGGCCGGTGATGCCGCGAGTGCGCGTGCGAGGGCCGGCAGGGCAAAGACGTAAGCGGTCAGAACCGCGAACAACCAACTCAAGAACAGCGGCAGCAGCCACAATGAAATCCAGGACGCGGATCCATCCGTATCCACGAAGGCGAACGCATTGCCCGCGACGCTGATGGCAATGGCCGCAAGCCCGAGACCAAGCCCCCCACCGATCACGCCCGCCACGGTTCCCAGCATCCCCACCTGCAGCAGATAGATGCCCACCAGCGGACGATGTCGCAATCCCAGGGTCTGAAGGGTGGCAATGGTAGCCAGTTTTTCCTCGAGGTACGCGTGAATGCTGTTGGCGACGCCCAGACCGCCAATGAACAAAGTGGTGAATGCGATCAGGATCAACGCGGTAGCGATCTGGTCCAGGCGTTCCGCGATACGCTCGCTGCGTTCGGCAAACGTGGTGATGTCCCACCGTTGATCGGGAAAGGCTTCTTCGAACGCCTGCAGCCAGGTCTCGAGATTGCGGTCGGTCTGGATGCGATATTCGTAGTCGACCCGGCTGCCGGGCCGTATCAGCTCTGCGGCGTCGACCCCCTTTTGGGAGATCATCACGGGCAGGCCACGCCAGTTGGCATTGAGTCGCCGGTCCGGCTGACTCTGGATCAGACCGGTGATACGGAATGTGGCGGCACCGATCTGCAGTTCGTCGCCGACGGTCTGTCCGAGGCGCTCCGCCAGAAGCGGGTCGATGACGGCGCCCCACTGGCCATCGTGCCTGGCAGTCAGCGCGGCCAGGGTTCGATCGGGCTGTAACCGGAGCTCCCCATACAGCGGGTAATTGGCGTCCGGCAACAGGATTTCCGCGCGGAAGAACCCATCGGCACTTTCACTGCGGACGACGGTTTCGACCTCACGGACGAGCGAAAGCGTGCCGTCCCGCTGAATCCAGCGCTTGACCTCATCCGGCAGGGGTTCACTGGTGTCCAGTTCCACGTCGCCGCCCAGGATCGCGCGGGTGTCCGCCAGCAGGCTTTGCTCGATGACGCGATACAGGCTCGCCGTGGCCGCCACGAGGGTGACGCCCAGGATCAGGCAAGCCAGAAAGATCTTCAGCGCCGAGATGCGGGAGCGAAGGTCTGAGACCGCGAAGCGGAGCATCCACATCGCGCGGGTATCAGTCGACATGGAGTCGACCGCCATCCATGCGCACCCGATGCTGGCAGCGATCCGCCACCCGCTCGTCGTGAGTCACCATCACCAGCGTGGATCGGCTTTCCTGATGGAGTTCGAACAACAGGGATAGCACTTTCTCGCCCGTGTCCCTGTCGAGATTGCCGGTCGGCTCATCGCCCAACAGCAAACTGGGTTGATGCACCATCGCGCGGGTAATCGCTACGCGCTGCTGTTCCCCGCCCGAGAGCTGTGCCGGGTAGTGGTGCAGCCGGGGCCCCAAGCCAACGGCTTCGAGCATCGCCTTCGCTTGTTCCCGGGCGCCGGATCGCCCGGCAATCTCCAGCGGCAGGCTCACATTGCCCAGTGCCGTGAGCCCGGGAAGCAGGTGGAACGACTGGAACACGATGCCGAGGTGCTCGCTGCGCCAGTCGGCCAGGGCGTCGGCATCCATATCCCCGAGCCGCCGGTCCCCGACATGAATCTCACCGCTGGTGGGTCGTTGCAGCCCCGATAAGAGAAGCAGGAGAGACGTTTTACCACTGCCGGACGGGCCCGTGATCGCGAGGGTGTCGCCCGGCGGAATCTCCAGGGACGCGCTTTTCAGTACCTCGATCTCACCGGATTCCGTGGGGTAGTTGAGCTGGAGATCACTGATCCGAATGCTGGTCGACACATCGTTTCCCTTGTCCATGAATTACCGGGGGCACGCGCATTGCGCGGAGGCGGTTCAAAAGATCAGGGGCACAGTGAAAGCTCCGCACACCCGGTCACAGCGAGGTCGTTACTCTGCCCCCGAGTTCCCTGACCCCCGAGATCCCGGAGCCTGATCATCCACTTTGCTTCATCCGTCTGACCCGCCGCCGCGCCCGAACCGCTCGCGCAGCACGCGCTCGGCCTGGACCTTTCCCTCCGGCGTGAGTTGCACCGATTTGGCCTTGCTCTTCGGATCGGTGATATAGCCGAGATCGAACAGGCGATCCGTCAGACTCCACGGGTACTGTTTCCACACGCGATCACCATCGTGCAGCGTCAGCGACATCAGGGCCAGCGCGGCCTCGGCAAGGCGATCTTCGTCAAGGTCGGGCTCACCGGTCATCATGCCTCCAGGAGCAGGTAGTCGGACCCAGCCCCAAAATCCGCGGCTTACCCCCGGTCGTCAACGGTATCTTTATTCGGCCGCCCCCTGATTTTCTTCAGGAAATCGGCGGCAGCTTTTTGAGCCGATCGAGGACGATTCGGCCGGCGCGAACCATCCCGTCCACGAGTGCCTCCTCGACATCGAGCAGGCCCTCATACTCAGCCAGGTTGCGCTTGCGGTGCGCCTGGTCGAGTACGCGCCAGTTTTCCGGTGGCAGTTCGAGCGTGTGCTGCAGACACTGAAAAACCTGGTACCGGTTTTCTGACCGGTAGCCATGCCACCGCAGTGCCGCGAGGGACAGCGCATGGGCGGCGTTGTAGGCGAGATCGAATCGGCTCTCGATGCTCAAATCCCGGGTGGCGGCGTCCTCGAGTCGAAGTCGACCCGAGCGCAGCAACCCGGCGAACTCCTCGCGATCCGGCGGTTCGGGTTTGAGCTGCCCGATTCGTACAAGATTATCCAGCGGGGAACTCGACGGCATCCCTGTCTCCCTTCAGCAAGATGTGCTTCCCTGCGAGCACCCGCTTGAGAAACGGGTTGCCCTCGCGCAGTCGTCGCTCGAATTCCTCCGAAGTATAAACGGTCGGACTGATCCTGCGGCCGAGTTCCTCTTCGACCGGTGCCAGCAAGGCGAACACGTCCTCGAGTGACAACCGATCCGAGACCAGCAACAGGTCGATGTCGCTGTCGGCCCGATCCGTCCCGCGGGCGACCGACCCGTAGAGTAGGGCCAGCGTGATCTCGTCACCCGCGGCCGCGATGGCACTGGCCAGTCGCGGCCCGGGCCCCATGGTTTTCGCCACCAGCGAACAGAGTTCATCGAAAACCGGTGCCGCCCGGTTTGCGCGGTACAGCTTCTGACGGCCAACAGTCTCGACCGCCAGGAGGCCACTGCCGGCGAGGCGTTGCACCTCGCGCTGGACCGCACCGGATCCGGCGTCGGCGAGCTCGATCAACTCGCCGAGCGAGTAAGCGCGATCCGGCTGCCCGAACACCAGGCCGAGCACCTTGCTGCGCGTGCCCGGGAACAGGGCATTGGCGAGGCCGCTGGGCGTCGGCTGCATAGGCTGTCGACGAGTTGGTTTCATTGCGTTAAACCCATTTTGGGTAATTGAATACCCAAACTGGGCTCCCGTCAACAGACCGCGGCACTGTCTGCTACCGGGATCTCTGGATTGGAATAGGGTTGAGCCGATCACCGGCAAAACCCTGATCTGAGATGCCCCGGTTACTCGTGCTTCATTGCAAGACCTGACTTCATTGCAAGACCTGACCCTTGACCCGGGGCCTACTCCAGCGGATTCGTCAGTTCCTTGGCGCCGTCCGTCGTGAGCACGGTCGCGGACTGCCGATCGATCCGCTGGATGTGGTCCAGCTTCCAGTCCTTCACCTCGAGGATGAGCAGGCCCGCGAGGGATGGAGAACGACGAAATCGGGGTGCTGGCGCTTCGGTCCGACCGCGACGTCGTACCAGCAGAGATAATCGTTCTCCAGATGACTCTCGAGCCGCCGCCCGAACCGGCGCTCGCCCGAGGTCATCCGCCGGAGGAAGTTATTGAGGGAAGGGATCAGGGTCGCCACGACCACACGCCTTGAACCGTGGGCAATAGTGCGGTTGGGTGATGCCTGCCCGCAACGCATTTGTGGCATTCGAGACTCGAAGCCCCGGAGCTCACGCCCCTGCGGTCATCCCAGTCGGATCAGAAAATCGCCGCTGAGCGGAAGTATTCGCCGAGTTGTTACTCCGATCCCGCACACCGCGACCCCGAACTCCAGCAACGCTTTTCGAGATCGGTATACCGCCTTCGGCCCCCCAGAACTCCCTGGAGGACACCCCGCAGGGCGAACCATACGGGGCGAATGATGAAGAGTCGGCGTAAGGCTAGAAAGTGAAGCGAAGCCCGGCGGATACACCGTCGACGGTGTAGTCATCCTCGCTAAGGTAATTCACATACTCGACGCTCAGCCAAACCGGACTGTCGCCGAGTTTCACTTCGCCTCCGAGACCGTAAGAGAAGCCGCTGTCGTCGGCCGTTTGGGAAAAGTTGCCGGCGCTGGCCGTCAGTTCGCCAGTCGTGAAGCCGAGCAACCCGTAGCCGCGCACCTGCTGTCCGCCGGTATGCGGCTTGAGGAAAAACGAGAGCGCATTGTCGAGTTCGACATCGACATCCACCGGCCCGCCAAATGTGTTAACCGTTACGGTATCCGATCCACCAGTCGCAAAGCGTGCTTCGATGTCGAGATGTTTCGCGGCTTGGCCGCCGACACGGAACTGCACCCCTGTGCCAGATGCTTCGGGGAAGTTGTCCTCATCATATGTCCAAGACAGTGCACCAATGCCGAAGTATCCGTTGCTGTCAAAGTCATCCGAGGATTGGGCGGCGGCAACCGACGGCATCGACAGGATGCCGGCGAGAAGTAGTGGCGTGAATCGGGTCATGGTCTGTCCTTGGTGGGCGGATGGCGCGCGCACTCTATATGTTGCACCTTCAGACGGCAAGCAAATCCGCGGGTGAATATCAGGAAAAAGAGACCCGCAACGGCAGTTCCGGGGACGGTATACCGATCTCGTCGGCGGTTGTTCAGTATCACGTGTCCGGAACTGCCCGATTCCGAATCTCCGGACGGCGTCCAATGGCAGGTGCTGCAGATACCCGAAACCTTTTATGGCGTGCGTCTACTCCCGTGATACGCGGCCGGTTCGGATGTACTCGCGGTAGGCCCCGCAGTACTCATTCATTTTTGTCCTTGTCGTGTAAGTATCCATATCTTCATGTGCGGCGCGCCAATCCTGGCACTGTCGCGCGAGGCTCTGGCCCCGGTCGCTTTCCCGGCGCCGCTCCCGCTGCTCCGCCTGTCTGCGTTCGGCTGCCGCCTGCGCTTCCTGTCGGGCCTCGGCAGAGGTCTCTTTGAAGCTTTCCGTCACTTCTGACATGGCCACTTGCAGCTGATAGGCGACGGCAGCCGAGGTTATGGCATTCGAAAGCAGGTTGCCGCAGGTCACACCAAGGGTGATGAAGAACCACAGTAGGAGCCACTGCCCGCCGCCGAACTCTCTCAATGTCGACGGACTCCGTTGCCGGCTTCGGTCAGGGTTTCCATCCACACTGGAATCTACCTCCAGATCGGGGACCGCGCGGTCGCGCTCATCGCTATTAACGGGGTGTTCTTTCCCTGAATCCTGTACGCCTGGCGTTCTTCCCGATTCGCTCACGCCTCACTCCCGAAAAGTCATGGTCTTAAGTTATTGAATGGCCGCATAAGATGAACTGTGCGGTTGCGTATCTACCAGAGACGAGCCGTGGCTATTCCCCCGCAGCGTGCGAGCGAGTCACCGTAGGATGTGCATGAATTATCAGTGTGGGGACAACAACCGCAGCGAGGCGCCCTGGAAGATTGAGCGACCGATCATTCGGGTACTGCCCCGGGAACCTGACTTAATGGGTCACGCCACGGCGCTTCGGATCTGATCCAGAAAGCCGCCCTTGTCGTGCCCGGTAATGAGCAGATGATCCATCGCGCGGGTCATGCCGACATAGAGCACGCGTGCTTCCTCCGTCGGGTCCTCATCCTTAAGGGGCATGCGGTTGATGCCGGGTATCGCGACGGCCCGGAATTCAAGGCCTTTGCTTGAGTGCATGGTGAGCACCTTGACCGTCTCCGTGTTGGCATCGAACGCCGAGCGCTTGCGGCGGCTCGCGAGCGCTTCGTGGGGTATGGCCGCTTCGTCGAGCGCACTCGCGATGGCGTCGGCGCTCTTGTTCCGGCGATAGAGCACAGCCATCTCGCGCCACGGGATGCCCGAATCGTGCAGTTGCTGCAGATGCCGGGCCATATACGATAGCTCCTCGCGCCAGTCCGGCAGCTCGACCAGCTGCGGTTGGGCGCCGACGCGCCCGGCCGTTTCCGGAACGACGAGCGGGATGCCGTCCTCGTCCGCCTGCTCGGCGGTCAGGAGGTCGCGGGCGAACTTGCTGGCGAGGTCGAGGATCTCCTGCGTGTTGCGGTAATTGATTCGCAGGATCGTGGTGCGGCCGCGGGCCTGGATGCCGACACTGGAGAAGCTGAAGGCATCGCCGCGCCGGTAGATCGACTGCGCGTCGTCGTATAGCACCAGCAGCGAGCGCGTCTGCGGATCCACCATCTGCACGACCAGCTTCAGCCAGTGCGGCTGGAAGTCATGCCCCTCGTCCACCAGCACGGCGCCGTATTGCCCGCCGGGAATCTCCTCGCGCTCGACCCCGTCGATCACGCGCTGGACCATCTCGTCGTAGAACTTATCGCGCTTACGGGCTCGCCGCGGCATGCCCACGTTGTATGTCCGCAGTTGGCTGTGGCACCAACTGTGGAACCCGCGCACGTGGACCCGTTCTTCGTGAATGCCTTTCTCCACCAGCAGCGTCTGGATTCGACGCGCCAAGGTTCGGTTGTAGCAGAGCACGAGGATCGGCTTGCGCAGCATCTGCGCGAGATGCAGACAGCGGTAGACGAGAATCAGCGTCTTGCCGGCGCCGGCGGCACCGTGGATGACCCGATGCCCTTCACCGAGGCTGCGCGCGAGCTGTTCCTGCTGCAGGTCCATCACCCGCAGGATGTCCGGCAATACGTCCTCGGACTCCGGCTCGACGTCGTCGGACTCGAACAGACTGCCTTGGCTGATGCGCACTTCCGGGAACAGGTGCCACCGGATCCGGTCGATCTGCGGCAGATCGAGCCGGTGATCGAAATAGATGGTGAACATGTTCCATAGGCGGGTCTGGAATACCTCCATGTCCTCCGACTCGGTCATCTCGTCCTGGCAGATGACGCGGTCCGGCGGGAGCACCTCGCCGAGATCACTCGTGTCGAACTGACGGCGCGTGATCCGCGACAGCACCACGCCGTAGCCGAAAGGCATAAGAAGCCGGCCTGCGTAGCGGTGCCCTTCGGGGTGGACCAGCGCCGGGTCGCGCTCCATTGGGCGGATCACCGCGTGCGCGTACTGTCGGGCCTGTTCCAGCGGATTGACCAGTTCCTTGGCGCCGTCCGTGGTGAGCACCGTGGCGGACTGGCGATCGATCCGCTGGATGTGGTCGATCTTCCAGTCCTTCACCTCGAGGATGAGCAGGCCCCGCGAGGGATGAAGAACGACGAAATCGGGGTGCTGGCGCTTCGGCCCGACCGGCACGTCGTACCAGCAGAGGTAGTCGTTCTCGAGATGGCTCTCGAGCCGACGCCCGAATCGGCGCTCACCCGAGGTCATCCGCCGGAGGCAGGTATTGATGGAGGGAATCAGGGTCGCCACGGTTACACTCCTTGAACCGTGGGCAATACTGCCGCGGAACTACGACTGGCCGCAACACATTTGTCGCACCGCCATATCCCGCCACGAACCGTCCACAACCAACCGGAACATTCCCGATTACCGGCAAATGGAGTCGCGGGCCCCGACGAACGCTACGTCCCGGAGCGTCATTGGATCGCGGTCGCGATATTCCTGCCACCGAGGAATTCTGAGTCCGACCCCGAATATCGATCGCCGTCAGCCACCGGGCGCGGACTCATCGACTCCCCGGGCCCGCAACGCCTGGCGCAGCAGATCGACATTGCGGCGGTTTGCCTTGTAGGCGAAATCGAACAGGTCCCCCGCCAGCGGGATCGCACCGATGACCGTATCCACGCCCACGTTGCCGAGCATACGCAGGATTGTCGTGACCGGGAGCCCGAGCCGCCAAGCCTCGACAACGGGATATAGCGAGAGAATGCCGGTGGCCGCATCCCCGATCCCGGGCACCAGGCCGATGAGGCCGTCGAGCCCGATCCGGGTTCGGAGCAAGGGCACGGGGATGCAGGTATCGAGGACGTGCGCAAGGCGATCCAGGCGGCGCAGGGCGCGCTGCCGCGCATCGGCGTTCGCGGCCTCACCGGCGACATCGTGTGGCGGCCGCGGAGGCCCGTTCGAGCGATCGGCCATCAATGACGTCCGGCGAGGCGCCGCCTCGCTATCGAGCAAAACAACGGAGCAGTGTATCGCGCACGAGAGCCGGTATCACTGCATCTGAGGGAGATTTGGGTTTTTACTTTGACCCCGAAAATCCCGACGACCGAGGCAACGTTCCCTGGAACACGGGGCGATCGATTATCCGGTGACTGTCCCGCGGAATTCCGGCACATGATCGAGACGACGGCTGGGGACGGGGGCGGCGGAGCGGACGAAACGTGATCCGCTGCATTCGATCCGATCGCCCCCGATGCCGGCGCGCCGCCTCTACCAGGAGCGCAGCAGTGCGATCCGGCCCAGGCAGAACCGGTAGTCGTCGGCCGCGCTGGCGCTGAAATCGCCCGTGTTGCGGCATCCAGCGCTCGCCTCCAGACCCCAGTGGTCCGAGAACCAGCCGCGCCATTCGGCTTCGGCCAGGTAGAGGTCCTCGCCCGGCCCCTGGTTGATCGACTGGCTTCCGGCCCCGATCTTCAGGGCGATGAACCAGCGATCGTCGAGAACGGGGCGCCGCCAGGTCACGATCCCCAGATATTCATCCACGCGCTCCGGGCTGAAGTACTCGGGCGCGTCGAAGTCGGTGCGCACCGTTCGAGCACGCCCCTCGATCAGCAGGGGCCCCCACTGCGGCACATCGTAGATCAGACGCCCGACGGTCACGCCCCGGTTGTTGCCGTCACCGAAGCTCTGGACCGTATGCGCGCCCACCAGCGTCCAGCCGGCGAACGCGCCGAGGTCGACGGAAAGACTGGCGCTGTCGACATCGATCTCGCGTTCGATGGCAGCGATGGTGTCGACGTAGCTGCGCCCGGCGCTGGCCTCGACATAGACCGGTCCCTGGAAATCATGGCGCACCAGGGCCGAACCGGTGACCGGTGACCACTCTTCTCCGGAGAGCGCCGCGACCGACACATCAACGCCAGTGCGGGCGCCGTACCGGCCTTCGTAATCGAGGCGGGCGCGACCGAAGGTGTGGTCGTCGCCCGGCTCGGAGAGCCGATCGTAACCGACCGCGATGCCGCCCCGGTGTTGCCCGGACTCACCGAGCGGGCGCATCAGCCCCGTGGTGAAGCGGGTCTGGCGGATGTCGTCCGAGTCATCGCTCACCTCGAGCTCGGTCGTGCTGCGCAGCCGCTCCGCACCGGCCGGCCAGGGCGCCAGGGCAAGCAGCAGGACGAGCAATGGCGGGAGTCTGTTCACCAGTTCTTCCTCCGGCCGAGCAACTCAGCGAAATACCCCGCGAGACTCGCCGGCGACAGGATCGCCTGGTAGGCGAGCAGATAACCGGCAAAGCCCAGCAGGTTGCGCCGCACACGCAGTCCACGGGCCCGGAAGGCCTTCAACTGCCTGACATACATCACCAGGCTCATCAGCAGCGCGAGCGGCACCAGCACCAGCGTCATGATCCCCGCGATGGCGTACATCCCGAAGAACACCGCGGCCAGCACGCCCGGTACGAACACCGTCATGTAGATAAGATCCAGGTAGGGGTAAGTGAAGTTCAGATAGACGAACGGAAGATTCAGCCGGGGACGGAAGAACACCCGGGGGAAACGACGGAACGCCTCGATCAGCCCGCGCGACCAGCGCTTGCGCTGACGGAAGTAGCGGCCCATGGTCTCGGGCACCCGGGTGAAGGCAATGGCGTCATCCGCGTAGCCGACACGGTAGTCCCGATCGATGATGTCCCAGGTCAGGACAATGTCCTCGCCGACCACCTCCTGCCAGCCACCCACCTCGCGCAGCACCGATCGTTCGTAGGCCGAGAACGCGCCCTGCGCGACCAACGTCCCCTGGTACAGCGACTGCACGCGCTTGACCGAGGCAATCCCCATGAAGTAATCCCACTCCTGCAGCCGGGTCAGGCGATTCGCGCGCGAGTTGCGTACCAGCACGGTACCGGCGGTGGCCGCGGTATTCGACGGGCTGCCCTCGTGGTTGAGCACGAGATTGCGCAGCGCATCCCGGTGGAGCCAGGTATCGCCATCGAGGGTGACGATCAGGTCGTAACGGGCGGCGGCCAGCCCGGCATTCAGCGCGGCCGCCTTGCCACCGTTTTCGGCCTGACGGATGAGCCGCAGCTGATCGCCCGCCGGCGCGACACCGTGATCGATCAGATCCTGGACGACGGCGGCGGTCGCGTCCGTCGAGCCGTCGTCGATGACGATCAGCTCGCGGCCCGGCTCGTATTGCTGGGCGAAGACGCTGCGCACCGTGTCCGCGATGTAGTCGGCCTCGTTGTAGGCGGCGACCAGAATGGTCACCGCGCGCGAAGGCACCGCCACATCGGGATATACCGGGCGCCGGTCGATGATCAGGCTGGCGATCACGAACGCGTTGGCTAAGCCCGGTATCAGCGCGATCCCCGCTACGACCGCCCAGGCGAGGATGGGCCCCGTGATCGCCGCGAGGTCCGCAATCCACGGCTGCGCCAGCCACGAACTACCGCCCACCCAGCCTGCGGCGAACAGGAGTGAACCGGCCAGCTTCATGCGCACGGGCACATACCGGCGTCGGGAACCCGCCCTGTAGCGGGCCCGCCCGCGTTCCGGGAGCGGCCGATCGACGGTGACGATGGGAGGGGGCGTGACCATGCCGCCAATGGAGCGGCGAGCGACTACTCCCGGTTCATACAGGGCCGTATCACTTTCACTGCGCTGGCGATTACCCGTGGGCACCATGGCTGATCTTCTTCAGGTTGTTCGGAAAAACGGGAAGGCAGCCCGTTCACGAAGGCAATCGCACATCATGGAATCACCGCGGGACTTCGGCAGACTCACCAGCGATGCGCGCTCGGGGACAGGGCCGTTATGCGTGAGCAACAAACGGGCCAGGTCACCTCCTGTGGGCATACGGCCGTACTACTGGCGATACCGGTCTGTGGCCGGCGCACTGGCGGACAACGCGGAGGGACGAACAGGACAAAAAGCCTTTTCAGCTGCCGGACTTGCAACACACGGGGATTCAAGTGTGGGAAATCCAACGACCCCCGTTTTGCGCCAGCGCCGCGTGCCCGGACTGGCGCCATTGAGGCAGCCGCCTCGCCCCTCCCTGACGCCGCTCACATCGCGGCTCCGGTCCGGGCTGTTCGCTCGACCGGGAGTTCTTACTCCGAGCCCGAATATCGGTTCCTTGATCAGCGCGGGAACCGCGCCGATACTGACTTACATGGAGAACAAGGCGGCCGGCCGACCCTTGTTCATGGCAAGACATCCGGGGGTTGGACGATGAAGCGAGTAGGACTCATAGGCTGGCGCGGCATGGTCGGCTCGGTGCTCATGCAGCGCATGCAGGAGGAAGGGGATTTCGCCGACATCGAGCCGGTGTTCTTCTCCACTTCCCAGGTCGGCGGCGCGGCGCCGGATGTCGGCAAGGACGCCCCGGCGCTGCAGGACGCGCACGACATCGAGGCGCTCAAGGGCCTGGACGCGATCGTCACCTGCCAGGGCGGCGACTACACCCAGGCCGTCTACCGGGATCTGCGCGACAGCGGCTGGGACGGCTACTGGATCGACGCGGCGTCCACGCTGCGCATGGAGTCGAGCAGTGTCATCGTGCTCGACCCGGTCAACCGCCAGGTGATCGACCAGGCGCTCGACAACGGTCACAAGGATTTCATCGGCGGCAATTGCACCGTCAGCCTGATGCTGATGGGGATGGGTGCGCTGCTGGAGCAGGACCTGGTGGAGTGGATCTCGCCGATGACCTACCAGGCGGCTTCCGGTTCGGGCGCGAAGCACATGCGCGAGCTCCTCGGCCAGATGGGCTACCTGTACGGCAGCGTCGCGGACCAGCTCGAGGATCCGGCCTCCGCGATCCTGGACATCGACCGCCGGATCAGTGAGGCGATGCGCTCGAGCGACTACCCGGCGGAACAGTTCCAGGTGCCGCTCGGCGGCTCCCTGATCCCCTACATCGACCGCCCCATGGATTCCGGCCAGAGCCGCGAGGAATGGAAAGCGCAGGCCGAGGCCAACAAGATCCTGGGACGCGCGGAGAACCCCGTGCCGATCGACGGCATCTGCGTGCGCATCGGCGCGATGCGGAGCCACAGCCAGGGCCTGACGATCAAGCTGCGCAAGGACGTGCCGCTCGCGGACATCGAAGCGCTCCTCGCAAACGGCAACGAGTGGGTGAAGGTCATCCCGAACGACAAGGAATCCACCGTCCGCGAACTGACGCCGGCCAAGGTCACGGGTACGCTGAGCGTGCCCATCGGACGCCTCCGCAAGCTCAGCATGGGCCCCGAATACCTGGCCGCGTTCACCGTCGGCGACCAGCTCCTGTGGGGCGCGGCCGAGCCTCTACGGCGTATGCTGCGTATCCTTCGGGAGCATGCGTGAGCGTGGTCGCCGTGGACATCGGCGCGAATCCCGGCACGCCGTGCCGGGCCCTAGGAGTTCATACTCGAACCCCGAATATCCCGGAGTTCGGTATACCGTCCCCGGAACCCGTCCCTCATCACTTCTTTCCATCGACATCCGGTTCGCCCCACCTTCGTACAATTCTTGGGCCACA